>CAYSZM010000014.1:0-51476 GCA_964435365.1 uncultured Victivallis sp.
CGCACCAGTTTGACGTTCCAGTCATGCAGCGTCTTGAGGTCGTCGTCGGTGAAGGTGTGCGGCGACATCACGCCGCGCAGCAGCGGCGTCGCGGCGATCTTCTCCGGATATTTGATCTTGTAATCGAGGTTGACCCGCGGGAAAAGCCGGAACACTTTCAGGCTGGCGAGGTCGAATTCCACCTCGCCCGAACTGTCCTGGAGCCCGAGCTGCAATCGCGCCTTGCCCGCCGATTTCGAGACCGGGGCGGTGAAGCTGACCTCCTTCCAGTCGAACGTCCCCTTCAGGTTCGAGGGGTGGTGCCAGAACTCCCGGCCGTCACCGTCCTTGTAGCTCAGCATGAACTTGACGCCGTTGTAACTCTGCCGCGGCTGCGAAACCTCCTTCGCCCGCGCCCGGATCACAAAGCAGAGCGAGTCGCCGCGGAATCCGCTCAAATCCACCTCAGCCGTCGCACAGTTCATCCCGCCCTTCTGCGGGCTGTCGGCCGGAACCGTGATCGTGATAAAACGCCCGCCGTCTTTTTCCGTCTCTTTGCCGAAAGCTCCGAGATTCCACTTCGCCTTCGCCAATCCCGCGAATTCCGGAATTGACGGCGGCTGCGCTTTTTCCTCCGCCCCGAGCGTCAGCCCCCCCATCGCAAGCATGCATGCCGCCCAACGCAGCGTCTGAGTGAAAAGCCCCCTGAATCGCATTTGCCGCACCCTCCCCCGTTGGATTGAAATTCCGAATTACCATGTTAACCGGCGTTCGAAGCCACTATAATCCGCCGTCCCCTGAATTGCAACCCGGAAAGCGGGAAAAAACAGGCGGCATCTTGATTTTTCCGACAGAAGTGCTACAGTTATAAAAGTTGGGTTTCCGTTTCTTTTCGATCGATCAAATGAGGATGATGCAATGAAAGGCTTTCTCCGAATCCTGGCCGTGCCGGCCGCAGCGATTCTGCTTCTCACGCTCGCCGGATGCGTCCACCGTCTGCCCGAAGGGCGCTACGCCGCCAGCGGACACAACGACTATGTACTGGTTCATAACAACCTGATTTTTCTCCATATCACCACCCCGCAGGAAAATCCCTCTCCGCTGGCCTACTGGGACTGGGCGGGCTCCTACTCGCTCTCCAAAGACGGCCTGCTCAAGCCGGATATGGATACCGAGCTGTGGAAAAAATGGAATTTCTACTACAGCTTCCTCTATGAAGGGAACGCCATCCGCGTCATCAATCAGCGCGACGGCCGCCCCATGGTCAACCTCTTTCTCGAACCCACCTCCCGACGGTAGCAGACAGAGCCGCAGGATGCATGCATAAGCAACACCCTGCGGCAACCTCTCTACGATGGTTTCAGGCGGGAGAACCGACCGGCGAACCGCGGCTTATCTCCTGCGGTAGGAGATGAGGCGGCTCGAACGCCGTTCCGGAATCGAAACGGCGACGCCGCGCTCCATCAGTTCCGCGCCGGTGGCGGCAAAGGGCGCGAACGACCGGTCCGCGTCCTCAACCTCGTAGACCGCCTCCGGGTCGAGTCCGTGCAGCCGGATGTCGGCGGAGCTGTAGAAGCTCCTCTCGCCGCGGAACGCTTCGACGATGCCGCGCCCGAGGTCGGGCCGGTCGAACTGCATCAGCGTCCACGCCCCGATCCCGGCATGGAACGCGTCGAGGCAGTAATAGTTGCCGGAGAAGCACTCCCGCACCCGCAGGTATTCGGCCAGCCGCTCCTTCAGCCACTCGTGCGGATACGGCATGTCCGGCGGCCGGTAGGTGTACATGAAGTAGTGGACCACCAGCCCCGGCCCCATCGACGCGCGGAAGTTGTAGGTGTCGCCGCCGGTCTGGTTCTGCACGCCGAAACTGAAGGCGGGCAGATAATGCGAGAGCCCGGCGACATGGGTGAGCTGCCACTCCGGATCGAAGCCGTCGTAGCACTCCATATCACTCGCCCACAGCGGGATGCTGTAGCGCAGCGCCTCGAATTCCAGCCGCCGTCCGCCCGACGCGCAGTTGTCGATGACCAGTTTCGGGAAGCGTTCCCGGATCGCCTGCCACAACCGGTAGAGTCCGGCCACGTAGCGGATTTCGTTCGCGCCCTTCCGGTCCGGGGCGTCGTTTTCGCGCCACGGGCCGAGCGGGGAGATGTTGAAGTCGATGCGCAGCCAGTCGAGCGAATTCTCTTCGATCAGATTCACCAGCGTGCGGTAACAGTGTTCCCACGCATCCGGATTGCCGAGGTTCAGCAGCACATTGTTTCCGGTCGAGTTCGACGCCAGAAAATAATCCGGGTGCTCGCGGTAAATCCGGGTATTCTTCATCGCGCGTTCCGGCTCGATCCAGAGCATCTGTTTCATTCCGGCGGCGTGGCTGGCGGCGGTGACATTCCGGAGTTTTTCCGGCAGGATCGCCGGGTTGAACACCCAGTCGCCGGTGGTCTGGCTCCAGGTGGAGTCGAATTCGTCGGGGCTGTACGAGCCCGCCGGGCCGTACCAGCCGGCGTCGATCCAGTGCAGTTCGAACGGCATTTCGCGGACCGCGATGTTGGCGATCCGGGTCAGGTGCTCGTCCTCGCGCATTCCGCCCCAGTTGGCGGAGCACAAAGGCGGTTCGGCGATGACGCCGTCAACGCGCGGCTGGATTTTTTCGCGCAGGAATTTCCGCCAGAGGTTGACGCCATGTTCGACTCCTCCGGTCGAATTCCGGACCAGAACAGTCGATGGCAGTTCGATCCGTTCGCCGGGTTCGAGCGTCATATCGATCTCTTCGATTCCGGCACGGACGACGGTTTCAGCGAAAGCCGGGAGTCTTTTCACGGTCGCGGCCCACTGCCCGGACCAGCCGACGGCAATGCGCAGGTTCGTTTCGCCTTCGCAGAGGTCGAAGCAGGGCAGCCAATCCACCGAGGGGCGTCCCTCCGTCGCACCGAACCGGAAGTCGCCTGTCCCGTTCAAACGGTCCTCCACCGGGGTGAACGAATCGCGGAACCGCCCGGCGAAGTCGGAGATGTCGGGATCGTGAAAACTGCCCCGCCGACGCAACAGCAGCGGCGGTTCGGGCGAATACAGATTCAGCGCCAGCGACTCGACGCCGGAAAGACGCTGCGACGGTTTCGCCGTCGGATTTTCGAATGCAACATGGGATTCCAGGACCGGAAAATCATGAAACAGCTTCATGGTGACGACCAGGCGCAGCCCGGCTTCCGCGCCGCCCGAGATCGCGGTGTACAGCGTGTAGTCTTCGCGCTCTTCGCTGCTTCGTTCAACACCATACCGGCGGAGGAATTCCGCCGCATCCAGTTCCCCGAAGCGGAAATCGACCGGAAGCGGTCCGGCGTCCGGCGAAAATTCCCGGATTCCGAGCCGGACCGTCCGCCCGGAGGCGGTTTCCACTTCCGGAGCGCACCAATCCACATTGGCAAGGTCGACGCCTTCCGGCGAATCGACCGCAAGTTCGAACTCCGTCGCGCCGCCCAGCTCCGCTTCGACGGGGACTCCGCCGTCGTCATAGCTCACCGGCGGCGTGGCTCCGACCGTCCCGCCGTTCACCCGGACCGAAAAGAGTGCCGGAGATATCCGGGCCTTTCCATTTTCCGTCGCGCTGTTCCGCTCGATTCCGGCCACTGCCCGGAACCGGCGCAGCGGCTCCGCCGATGTCACTCGAATCCGGCTCGGCGAATGGGTGCCGAAGCCGCAGGCGTATTCGGTCTCCCCCACTTTGAGCGCCCCCCGGCGGACCAGGTTTTCGCCACGCGCCAACGTTCCCCATCCCTGTTCGATCAATTCGCAACGACAGCAGGAGCCGCCTTCGCCCGTGGCGATGCGTTTCAGAAATTCGATATCCCGACTTTGCATGAGTCACCTCCGTGTTGCGATTAATGATACCGCAAATTTGCAATTTCCGAAATGCAGGATATTGTTTTCTTTATGTAAAAAATCACTTTTCATTGAAAATCGAAGGCGGAAAGAATGGAACAAATCGAGAATGCCGCGTTGGACTTCGAATTTCTGGGCGGCGGCGCCACCCCGATCTCGGGCGACAACGCAGACACCGGGCGGCGGCAGTTGCCGTTCTATGTTCTGGTCAACAACGACGGAATGTCGAGCACGGCCGAATACGACGGGCACGCGTTCAACGTGAAGGACGGCGAAAGCTATCTCGTTCCCCGGGACCGGGTCCACCGGCTTCGTATCCGGGAAGGAGAACATCCCGTTTCGGTCTGGTGCCACTTCCGCTCGACGCTGTTCCACAGCGCGGATTTTCTCGACTTCTTCGAATTGCCTGAAAAATTTTTGCCGCCGGATTCCGATCGCATCCGGGAAGCGTGCCGGGCTCTCGTTTCTCCGCCGATAGAGGAGTCCCCCGCCCGGCGACTCCTCCGGCGCAAGAGCGCCGGTCTGCGCCTGATCGAAGCGATTACCGCCGCCTGCCGCGAACGCTCCGACACCCCGGAACGCTTCGACCAGCTCCGCCGGCTCGCCCCGGCGATCGATTTCATGAACCGCCGCCTCGACGGAACGCATCGGCTGGAGGAGGCCGCCGGTCGCGCCAATCTCTCGGAATCGCGTTTCACCGTCCTCTTCAAGCAGGCGATGAACCGCGCCCCCGGCGCTTACTGGCAGTCGCTGCGGCTGCGCCGGGCGCACGAGTTGCTGAGTTCGGGCGCGACTCCGGCCGAGACCGCCGCCGAACTCGGCTTTTATGACGTGTTTCACTTCAGCCGCAGTTTCAAACGGCACTTCGGCGCGACTCCGGCGGAGTTCCAGCGCCGCCGCCGCGAACGCACGCTGCCTTTTTAGTTATTGCGGGATGGAGACCGTATCGCCCGCCGAAGAACCTTCCGGGAAGGAAATGCGGTAAGGTTTTCCGGAGAGGGAGAGATCCAGGAATTTCAGTTTCTGGCCGGGGTCGGCGGCGTAGATCCGGCGGTTGCGGAGCATGACCAGCGCGGGCTGCTTCACTTCGAGCGTACCGCCCTCCGGCAGCGCGACGACGCCGGGTTCGTAGAAGGCGGCCATGACGACGTCCTTCCCGGCGACGGCGTGAATGCGCTTCGACCCGGTCGCAAGAAGTTTCCCCGAACAGACGTCGTTCTGCGGCAGGTATATCACCTGATACGCGTAGGAGCCGTCTTTCGGTTTCACGCCGTGATTGAGGGTACAAGTGAAGAGCCGCGCCTTGACCGGCTTGCCGGGGAGGGCGTCGGTCACCCGCTTCCAATTTCCCTCTTTTTCGCTGCTGTCCACGGTGATTTCGGCGCAGTTGCCGCCCAAGAGCCGAACGGCGAAGTCGCCACTGCCGATCAGTTGTCCGTTCTCCAGATTCTGAACGGTTTCGTCCGACCGGTACTGGGCGGCTGTGGTCACCACGGGAGCATCGGAATCGCTGCGGATTCCGCTGCCGACGGCGATCATCTCGGGGCCGAAGAAGAAGTAACTTTTCTTCGCGGCGACTTCGCCGTTGTCGAAATCCATGGCGCAAAAACCAAGTTCGCCGTCCGAAACTCCGCCGACCCAGTCGAGGCGGTTGCGGAGGCCGGGGTCCTGGCAGAGCAGCGGGGAATCGTCCTGAACCGAGGTGACGCCGGGGATTTTCCGCCAGTCCCAGACGCCGCCGATGTCGGCAAGCTCGTTCTCTTTGCTCATAAAGACGGTTGCGCCGTGCCCGGTGAGTCGGCCGAGCAGGTTTTCGGAGTTGACGGTTTCGCTGGGAACGGTGCGCGGCGAGGTCATCTTGACCGACCAGTAGCATTCCGCGCCGTTGCGCTGAACGTAGAAATCGCTGTCGGGAAAGTAACGGCTGCCGGAAAAGCGAAGATCGTTCCCGGTCACTTCTCCGGGAATGCCGAGCGTGCGGTTGAGGCGGTTGACCGTACTCACCGCCGAACGGTATTTCTTCTGCGGCTGTCCCGGCGAGATCTGCCGGCCGCAGGCGCTGAAATCCATCTGGCGGTTGAAGAGCACCCAGCGGATGCCGTCGTCATAGTAAGAGTTGAGAATGGCGATCTTCTCCGCCGGAAACTCATAGCGGGTACCGTGCAGAATGGTGATCCACTTGGTCATCTCGGTGAAAAAGGCGAGCCCGTAGTTGCCGAACTGGAGCTGCGGACCGTGCTGGTGGAAGCTCCAGTCCGATTGGATGCCTTCTCCGCCGGGAGCGGCGACATGGAGTTCCTCGGCAATGGTCGCGGCCCCCTCTTTGATCCACTCCGGCTTGTCGTAGATGGTGCCTTTGAGGAGTTCGACCCCGGCCAGCCAAACCCGGTTCTGCGCGGTCATTCCGGGTTTCGAGCGGTCGAGGATCGGCCGGAGTTTTTCCCGCAGTGACGCGGGGCACTCGTCGCCGAGCAGGATGATCGCCTCGCAGAGCCCCATCGGGGTTCCGATGCTCTGGTGCCACCAGTTCGGGCTGGTGAAATCGTGCTGCGCCCAGTATTCGAGCGCGCGAATCGCCGCATCGCGGGCTTCGGGCTTGCCGTAAAGCGCCGATCCATTGCGGCGGTAGGCGGCGGCGAGGATGCGGGCGCGGTCGTGATGAATGCGCGGCGCCCAGCTCCCGCGGCCTTTGTGGGCATAATTGACATCCTTCCAGGAGCCGTCCGGCTGCTGGGTTTCCAGCGCCCGAATCGCCTCGGCGTCGGCTCCCTCCGCGGCGAAGTAGGCCGTCGCCTGCTCCCTGATTTTCCCCGAATCCGGATTCCCCGCCAGCAGGTTCGCGCAAACAATCATGGCCGTCACAACTCCCGATAATCGCATCATTCCTCCACTATTCCGGTCTCCGTTTCAGGCTAACATAATCCCCGAAACGGACGGAGTCAAACGCTTTTTTGGCAATGGCGTTGTTTTTTGGATCACATTGTATTGGGCGACCGGAGGCGGGGTTCCTTCGATTCCGGGAAACAATTGGAAACAAGCGTACCGTAGTTTCTCAAAAGTGAGTGTCCGCCCTTCCGGGCGGACCGGCGAGTTGACCTCTTCGGTCAACTCCGCCTCGGCGCTACGCGGCAAAATTTTCAATTTTGCTTGTGTAGCAGTTTCGCTTCGCGCCGGTAGCCTCCGGCGGGCAGGGCGCTTCGCCCCTGCACCCAGACCGGCAGGGTGCCGGTGCCGGGTACTTTTTGGTCTCGTGCCGCGCCTGGCGGCATTTCGTCAGAAGGCGATCGTTTCCGGGAGTTCGAGCAGGTACACCCCGCGGCGGCCGTCGTCGATGCTGTCCACCGTAACGCGCTTTCCGTCACGGGACCAGCGCGGATGCAGGTCGCAGCGGACGTCGCCGATAGCCTCCGGCACCGTGTGGCGGAACTCCCCGAGTTTGACGAACTTCCCGGTGGCGGACTCCACCAGCGCAAGCGTCTGGATATGTTCCGGCGAGGGGTAGGTGTCGGCCAGCATCGTCTTGCCGTCCGGCGAGAAAACCAGGTGCCCGGCCAACCCCTGCCCTTTCGAAACCAGTTCGGCGCGAAGCGGCAGGACGCTTTCGTCGAACACCACGTATTCGGACCCCTGGTTGCGCCAGTTTGCGTCGATCAGGATCTCGTTCGGCGTGCGTCCCCAAATCTGGTGCGAGATGGTGCCGTTCCAGTAGAAGTGGGGAAGCGGGCAGCGCAATTCGCTTCCGTCGAGGTTGCTGGTGTACATGAACGTCTTCCAACGCGGCTGGTGTTCGTCCGGGCACTGGCGGAAAAGCCAGAGCAGTTTGCTCGAATCGCAGTTGAAAATCGCGTGATTGAGCCAGAGATAGTTGTCGGCCAGCTCGTAGGCGCAGGGGTGGAGTTCGATCATCTGCCGGTAGCTGACGATCAGGCGGCTTTCGAGCGTGTCGAGGTCGATGAGCGAAATGCCTGCCGCGTCGAGGTCGGCGGGGTGGCGGTCGGCGGGGAGACAGGCTTCGGCATAGCTGTACCCCCGGCGCGGAATCCGGGCGAAATCGAGCGAAACCGCGTAACGCCCGTCGGGGCTGATTGCGTAGACGGCGGGACGGAGGGTATCGACCACCCCCTTGCCGAGCTCATAAATCCGGCTGACGACGGCCCCCGTCTCGTCGATGTCGTTGTAGAGGAAGCAGCCGGGGCGGCGCGGCAGAAAAAGCGTCATGCTCCCCTGCTGGTGGCACCAGGCGCGGGTCTCGACGAGCTTCTCAAAGGTTCCGGGATTCTCGCGGTCGAGCAACCCGATCTCCGCCTTTTCGCCGGGCAGCGGCAGCCGCTCGCACTGGCCGACTTTGAGCGCCAGGTGATAGCGGCCGGTCGTGTCCCAGGGGCAGCGGTCGTAGTAACCGAAGAAATAGTGTCCGTCATCCGGGGAGAGTTTGGTCCAGTTGAATTTCATATCGTCTTTCCTGAAATAGGTTGGGTGCTTTCGCGAATCAGAAGCTCGGAATGGATTTTGACACGGCGGCAGGGCGCGTCCGGATGACGCAGCCGTTCGAGCGTCATCTCCGCCAGCGCGTGACAGATTTCAGCAATCGGCTGCGCCCAGACGGTCAGCGGCTCGGGAGCCATCCGGCAGAGCGGCAGGTCGCTGATGGTGGCAACTTTCATCTCGCGGGGGATGGACAACCCGGCGTCGCGGACCGCCCGGCAGGCGCCGAACACCTTGTTGATGTTGTGGACGATCAGCCCGTCGAAACAGCCCGGTTCCCGCCGCAGCCGGTCAAGGAGCGCCGCGTGGGCCGCCTCCTGCGAGTCGTCGCAGACGATCGCGTTCCGGCCGTCCGGCAGCGGCAGCCCGGCGTCCCGGAACGCACGGCGGAACCGTTCCACCGCTTCCCCGGTTCCATTCTCTGCCAGCACCTGCGCGGCGCCTCCGCCCAGGAGTCCGATCCGGCGGCAGCCGCAATCGATCAGGTGCGCGGCGAGCCGCCGGTAGCCTTCGCCGAGGTCCAGCTGCACGGAGTCGAACGCCTCAAGCGCTCTCGTTTCCGTGCAGCGGAAAATCAGCGGCATGCCGTGCCGGCGGATCTGCTCGTATTGCGGCGTGAAGCCGTCGTTGTAGAACATCGCAATCATCGCGTCGATCTCGTTGTGCAGCAGCGAATCGAGCGCGGCGTTCTCCTTGTCGGGCCGGTTGTGGCAGATGAAGGGGCGCAACGCGTACCCCTGCTCCGTGAATTCGAGGTCCAGCGCCTCGATGTATTCGGCGAACACCCCGTCGAACACGTTCGGAACCAATAGCCCGATCGTGCGGGTCCGCCCGGAAACCAGCGAGCTCGCGGTGCGGTTCGGCACATAACCGAGCCGGAGCGCCGTTTCGCGAATCCGGCCGCGCACCTCTTCCCCCACCCGGCACGGCCGGTCGTTCAACACCCGGGAAACCGTGGACACATCGCACCCGCTGTGCCGGGCGACGTCCTTCAACGTGATCATGGGAAGAGTTTCCTTTCTTTTTGAACAAACGTTTGTTCATGATTAATTATAGCCAAGAACGCTGCATTTGTCAAGAGTCGAATCGAAAAAAAGGAGGTTTTGCCGGATCATGGAGAAGGGACGCCGGTTCCGGGAAGCCGGCCATCCCCCGCTGGCCGCGCTCCGGCATCCCGGAACCGGCATTTTCGGGAGGGTGCGGCAGACGTTCAAACCGGGTCCCGGCAAAACAGACTTTTTTCATAAAAAAAGCGGAGCGGCTCTTGACAAAAAGGATGGAATTTGCTATAATATGAGTGTTCACCTGTGTTCCCTTTTCAATGTAACACACTGGAAATATGATGAAAAGAAAAACTGGACCGATTGCCGGAGACCTCTCCGTCGCCGGATACGTCCGCATTCGAAAATATGTGATCGACAATATCATCTACGGCGACAAGAAGCCGCAGCGGCTGGCCTCGATGCGCGAACTCGCCGCCCAGTTCGGCGTCGGCAGCACCACGGTTCAGAAGGCGTTGAAAGACCTGGTCACCGACGGGTTCCTGATTCCCAAAACCGGAGTCGGCATGTTCACCAACCCACAGAGCTGGCGGCGCAACGAGGAGCCGAGAATCATCGAATTCCTCTCGGCGGACGGCAAGCAGATCTATTTTGAAAATTATCTCTGCTGCATGAGCAGCACCGCGGCGATGGCGGTCACCGGAGCGGGGTACTTTCTCCACAATGTCGATCTCTTCCAGAACAACGCGGGAGCGCAGGCGGAAACCGGGGCGCATTCGCGCGGACTCCTGTGGATCATGCCGGAGAGGGCCACCGGCAGGCGGGCGGAGGAATTTTTCCACGCCCTCACCCTCCCCCGCGCAGTGATCGCCGGGGTTGTCGAGGGGTTCGATTCGGTCGATTTCGACCGCGAACGGGAAGGGTACGAACTCACGCAAAAACTGCTCGCCGAAGGGCGGCGGAACATTCTGGTGCTGGCCAATTCGAATTTCTCGAACCGGGAAATCGGAGGAATCCGCCGCGCCCTCGCCGAACACGGCCTGACGCTCGATGACAGCATGATCATCGACAACCGCCTCGACCTTCTCGAAGGGTTCCGCAACTGCTGCAACCACATCGGAGTCCCCGATGCGATCTACGACACCGGCGGCGGGCCGGTCCGCCTCTGGGACGAATTCCATGCCCGGAAGATCGACTTCGTCGACCGCTGCCGCCTGATCATGGCCGACGACCGTCAGTCACCGGTCCCCTGCTGGATGCTCAAAAACGATTACGCCCAGCTCGCCGCGGCCGGAATGGAGCTCTTGGAACGCCGAATCAGTGAGCCCGACCGCGCCCCCGAAACCCGGTTGTTCCGCCGAGATGTTTATCCGCACAATCTTCCCCAATCATAAAGGAAAACCACATGCACAGAAAATCATTCACCCTGATCGAGTTGCTGGTCGTGATCGCAATCATCGCGATTCTCGCCGCCATGCTGCTGCCCGCGCTCAACAAGGCCCGCGACAAGGCGAAGGGGGTCAACTGCCTGAGCAATCTCAAGCAGATCGGCAGCGCTTCGACCATGTACAGCGGAGACAACGGCGGCTATATCGTGGTTCCCGGCTATGTCTCCTCCGACTCCTTTTCACAGGGATTGTGGGATGTGCTGCTGGTCTCTTATATGAACGGGCAGCCGACCAAGAAGAACCAGCCGGTGTTCCGCTGCCCGCTGGACCGCGGAGACCTCTATTACGGCGCGTCGCCGCGTTCCTACTGGATCAACGGATGGTCCAACATCAACTGCGGAATGGCGGCGGCCGAGGTGGTCAACTGCCAGACAAGCACAGCCCCGGCGGGCAAGAAAATGGCCTCCATGCGCAACGCCTCGACGCTGATGCTGTTCCTGTGCAAATCGCTGCCGGGCGGGGCACTCGACGGAAGCAGCTACTCCCGCGCCATCCGTTACGTCACCAACTGGAGCACCCGGCACTATTTTGCGTGCAATGTCAACGGCGTCAAGGGACAGGTACAGCACGGAGCGCTTTCCTCGAACTATGCGTTCGTCGACGGGCACGCCGCGCCGCTTCAGATCGGCTATGAAATCGGCGGAGTGAAAGTCCCGGCCGAAAAGCACTGGAAGGTCAATTTTCAATGAACCGCAGATTCCTGACCTTTGCGCTGCTGCTGGCGGCGGCGCTGGCCGCCGCCGGAGAATTCACCGTCGATTTTGCCAAAGAAGACATTGCGAACTGGAAGAAAACCAAGGGAGTGACCGCCGCGATCGACTCCGGAGCCCTCGTCCTCGACGGCATCGGCTGGGACAGCAAGGTCTACCGGACCATCCAGCTCGAACCGGGGCAGTTGTTCGAACTTTCCGCCGAGGCGAAAGGGCGCACGGTCGTCAAGGTTCTTGCCTCGTGGGATAAAACGCTGGCCGCACTGCCGATCTCCGGCGGAACGTTCCGCACCGGGCGGATGAAATTCCGGACTCCCGACAAAAACGGGCGGCTGATCCTCTGCATTCAGGTCAACGCGGAAAAAGGATGCGCGGAAGTGAAAAAAATCACCCTGGCCCCGGCCGTCGCCGACGCGCCGGAAGAGAAGAAACTGCCGCCCGACTCGCTCTTTGGCGTCGTCATGGAGGAGAAGTTCGCCACGCCAGAAGCGGCGGCGAAGGTCTCCGGCGCCGAATTCGTTCCCGGCGGCGGGCCGGACGGGATGAACTGCATCCGCCTCGTCGGCGACACCGCCGAGATGGAGCTTGACGCCGGGCTGCTGCGCGGCCGCCTGGTCACCGTCGAAGCGCTGGTCAAAGGCGAAAAACTGGGCGGCGGCACGCTCCAGATCGTCCCCGCCTATGTGCAGGGGCCGGGGGAATTTTACCCCTCCGCCCATGCCGACAAAGGCGATTTCGACTGGAAGAAATTCGGTTATTCCATCCGCATTCCCGATTACGCGGGACGGTTGAAACTCCGGTTCGGCCACGCCGGGCGGGGAGGAACCGCCTGTTACGCGGACGTGAAGCTCTCACTCGCTCCGCTGCCCGCTCCGTGCACGACGCCAAACACCGCGCCCCTGCAGAAAACGCCGAAGTACCGGGGGGCGATGATCGGCAGCCTGCGCGGCGAGGAAGAAAGTTCGATCCGCGATTTCGCCGAAGTGTGGCACGGCAACATCGTCCGCTACCAGTTCGGCGGCGGCGGCAAGGAGAACACGCCGGAGAAATACCGCAAATGGGGCGAAGCGCAGATGGCGGCGCTCGACCGCAAGCTCGAATATTTCCACAAATACGGCGTCAAGGTGGTGATCGACCTGCACAGCGGGCCCTCCATCATGAACGAACTCCTGCAGAACATCGGCGTCTGGAGCGTCGAATCGCAGGATATGATCGTCGATCTCTGGCGCGAAATCGCCCGCCATTACAAGGGCAACCCCGACATCTACGGCTACGACATCCTCAACGAGCCGCTCGAACCGGCCTACGTTTATCAGGAGGGCGGCGCGCTCGACTGGAACCGGCTGGCGGAACGGATCGGCAAGGCGATCCGCGAAATCGACCCTGACACCCCGATCATCGTCGCCCCGGCCGTGGGCGGGAATCCGGTCGGCTTCGCCTCGCTCCGCCCGATCGACGTGCCGAACACCATCTACACCGTGCACTTCTACCTGCCGCACGGCTACACCCATCAGGGAGTGAACGGAATGAAAATGATCGGCGCGTATCCGGGCGTCAACGCCGACGGCCGCACCTGGGACAAGGCCCTGCTCCGCAAAGCATTGGAGCCGGTGGTCGAATTTCAGAAACGCTACCATGTGCCGATTCTGGTCGGCGAGTTCGGCGCCGCCCGCTGGGCCCCCGGCTCCGACCAATACCTCACCGACAGCATCGACCTCTTCGAGGAGTACGGCTGGGACTGGTGCTACCACGCCTACCGCGAATGGCCGGGCTGGAGCGCCGAGCACTCCGACGACCCCGCCGACCAGAAGCGCCACCAGACGACGCCGCGCAAGGAGATGCTGACCCGTCGCATGCAGTTGAACCGGGCGGAATAAGAGCTTATTTCGGGATAAGCTCTAACCTCCGCCCCGACATCCGGGGTCCACGGTCAGTCGGCGACGATCTTGAGCGTGACCAGCGCGTTCGCCACCGCGACGCGCTTTCCGTCGAGCGCAAGCGTCGCCACCAGCGGATAGACCGCGTTCGGCTTGAAGAACGGACTCTGTTTCGGAACGGCGACCGTATAGGTAAACTCGCGGCTCTCCCCGGCTCCCTGTTCCGGAGTCGCGGCGGGGCCGGAGACCTTCCAGTCTCCCAGCGCCTGAAGGGTCAGCGCACCCGCCGGAATCTTCCGATCCGCGGGGTTGACCACCTGGACTTTGACCTCGAAGCTGTCGCCGGGGCGAAACTCCGCCGTGTACGGATCGTTCTCCGCCGTCGCGCCGGAACCGGCGACCTTGATTCCCAGCATCGGGGCGTAGTGCGGCATCAGATAGAGCATCCCGGCGGAACGGATTTCCGGGAGGGAGAAGACGGTCTGCCCGTCCTTCCCCGCTTTCATCGCAACCGGTTCCAGCCAGGTCGATTCCGCCGGGCCCCACCAGGCCGAGGCGGATTTGACTCCGGCAGGGAGCGCGAGCGAAAGTTCCATCGGCGGCAGCGAATCCATCATCGTGCCCGTCACCGCGATCACGCAGTCGCCCGCCGGATCGACCAGCGGCTGCTCCACGCGCAGTTTGCCGGTATCGTCGGGAACGGTGGCATAGGACGGCTCGATTCCCGCCTCCTTCAGCCGGTCGGCGAACCAGCCGGTCAGCACCGTCATCTCCACCGATTCGGGGCGGAGCGCGCCGAGCCGGGTGTTGAACCAGTACGCCTGCCCTTTGCCGAACACGTTCTTCGTGATCCACGCGCCCTTGGCGTTGCGGAACACATCCTTCTCATTGACCAGCTTCGCGGTGTCAAGCGCGGCGAGAATCTTGCCGTCGGCGCGGATCACGTTGCCGAATTTCGTGTGGTACCAGAGATCGTCGGGCGAAACCTCGATACCGGTGTAGACGCCTTTGTAATTCAAGCCGAGCACGTCGGCGAGCCCGGCGCTTTCGATGTGGTGTTCGTCGAAATTCCCGGCGCGCATATCGGCAAAGAGGACGCCGCCGTTTTTCACATAGCCGGAGATCGCTCCGCACTCCGCCTTGCTCAGGTGTTCGGCCCCGACCAGAACCAGCGCGTTGTAGTTTTTGAGATATCCGGCGTCGAGTTTGCCGTAGGGGATGGCGTCCACCCAATATCCGGCGTCGCGGAGGCGGGCGAAGACGTTCAGCCGGTTGTCGGTCGAGTAGTCCCACCAGCTCACCCCGGTATCGTTGGCGAGCATGATGTCGCGCTGCGGCACCAGCATGGCGACTTTCGGAATTCCTTCCGCTGGAACCGCTTCCGCCCAGAACTTCTCGGTGCGGTGCACCATCGCAGCGAGGCGCGAGAGATAGAAGAAACGATCGCGCCGCGTCCCGTCCGGATAGGTAAAGGAGAAGGTTGCATAGTCGTTTTTCGCACCGACGGAACCCATGACGAAGAAGTCCACCCCGCGCAGGCCGTTGGCGATCTCGCGGAAATAGGTCTGGGCGAACTGCCGCCCCGGTCCTGCGTGGTTGTTGTTCTCCGCCGAAAATCCGCCGTAGCGGACGCCCGGCTTCGGCTCCAGCGGCCGGATGCAGTGGTAGAAATAGTTCATCTCGTAAATGTTGCGGTCGCCGTGACCGTACTGGTCGAATCCGTACCAGCCCTGGCTGAGTTCGCGGGTTTTCTCCGCGATCAGCTCGTGGTTGACCGCGCGGTTGCGGGCGACGGCCTGCATTTCGAGCGTGCACTGGGTATTCTTGGCGACGACCGGGCGCTTCTGCGGGTCGGCGTTCTGAATCGCCGCGAAATAGTCGTGCAGAAAGTCGGCGAAGGTCTCTTCGGTGAAACGCCGCCAGTCGAGCCACGCGCCGGGGCGCAAATTGCGTTCGGCGATCTTCGGCGGCACGGCATCGGCGAAGGTCAGGTACCCGTCTCCCCACGCTTTGTGGAACTTCGCAAGGTCGCCGCCATAGGCGTTCTCCAGCCATTTGCGGAAGAGGGCGACCGATTCCGGCGAGTAGTCGGGAGCGAGTTCATACTCGTTGTCGATTCCCCAGAGGAAGACATTGTCGCCGTCCTGTTCGACGGCATTCCGGGTCGAACTCGCCGCGACGTCGAGCACATATTGCCGGGTCTTGGGGTCGGCGAGGGAGATGAAATGATGCGAACCGGGAGTTCCGTCATCCCTGATGAGATTTTTCAGCGTTCCGTAATTTTTCGTCTCCCGGCTGCGGTAGAGCGTGTGCGCCGCCCAGAGACAGTAGTAGAACTTGCCGAACCCGTTCCCCATCCGTTTGCAACTGCACGGCTTGCCTTCGCGGAACTCGTAACAGGTGTGGATCATCTCGGTCAGGTTGAGCCCCATGAAGGGCAGAATCTCGAACTTGCGGTCCCCGAGCACGCCGATCGGGAAGAAGTACGCCGACTCCTTCATCTCCGGCGACAGTTCGAGCGTGTAGGCGTTCGCTTTTTCGAGCGGATCGGGGGCGGCCGCGGCCACAGCGGCGACGACGGCCGCAACGGCGGTCAGAATTCGTTTCATCTTGTGTTTCCTCACAAATCAAGTCCGTAAACGATCAGCGGCGAACCGCTCAGAGTCAGGGAGACTTCGCCGTTTTCAACCGGAAGCGTCTTCTCCCGGCCGATGGGGTCGACAACGGCGATCTCCGCTTTCGAGCTCTTGAAAAGATGCGGCGTTTCGGTCTTCCACGCCTTCACCCACGGTTCCTTGTGGACGAAGTCCGGCGTTTTTTTCGAAAAGAAGTACCCGTCGGTACGGTCGTAGAGCACCGCCATTTTGCCGCGCGGCGTCTGAAATTCGATGCCGTTAATCTTCGTCCCCGGGATGGATACGTAGCGGACGAACTCGGCCCCGTCGAGCGCCTCCGCCGCCGCCGCGAACGCCAGGACCGACGGCTTCGGCGAGTTGTCGCGCATCAGGAGGCCGAAATCGTACTCCCGGTCTTTGGGGTTCACCCCGTTGACGTCGGCCCAGATTCCGTTGTGCATCTGGTAAAACTCGACCGCTTTCGCACCTTCCGCCACGCCGAGGAGGAAGGTGAGCAGCGTGTTTTCCGCCGCCAGCCGGTAGGAATCCACCCACCAGTTGTTCGGCTGGGTGCAGGCGTAAACTTCGGTCAGGTAGAGCGGTTTGCCGCCGCCCAGTTCGTCCATCGTCTTCCTGATGTTGCGGATCGAGCCGAGATAGAACCAGCCGTTGCCGAGGCAGTCCGGCGTCATATTGCCGCGGCCGGGGTGAAGGGCGATGCCGTCGAGCTGCTGCCAGCCGCCGTTTTTCGCGATGGCCTTGAGATACTCGGTGTCGCCCCCGGCGAGCCCGACGCTGATCAAATTGAGCTTGTCGCCACCCGGCGCTCCGCGGATCGCCTTGACCCAGGAGGTGTACACTCCGGCGGAGCGTTCCCGCTCCTCCCCCTTCTTGCCGAAATTCCACTCGTTGCAGAACTCCCAGCCGATGTTCTGCTGTTTCTCGTACTTCTCGATCATCTTCGCCAGCTTCGCGGCGTCCTTCGCCGGATTGTAAGGCTGTTTGTCGCTGACATTGCTGTGGGTGAAAGCCAGCATCCCGTACTTCGCCGCCTCGCGGCTGTCGCCGCTGCGGAGGTAGTGCACGCCGATCCGCCGCATCAGCCGGAAGACCGCCTCGCGGCTCGGCTCGTTGAAGAACGCCGCGATTCCGATGTTGCTTTTGTCGGAGTGTTCATACCGGTGCGGCGGCAGCAGCGCGGCGTTGGTCCGGGTGAAATACTCCTTTCCGTCCAGCGTGACGGAAGCTTCGAGGAAATAGATGTTCCTCGCGTCGGCGGGCAAGGGAAAGGCAAAGCTCTTCCGCTCTCCCGGCGTGAACGCCAGCTCTTCCGAGCGGTCCAGCACTTGCTTGCCATCGTAATCATAGGCGAACACGTTCAGCCTGACCCCGGAGAGCGGTTTGCCGGAGGTGTCGCTGACTTCGAGCTTGAGTTCAGGAGTCCCGGTTTCCCACAGATTGAAATCGCGGTCCGAGGAGAAGCGCAACGCCAGCGGGCGCGCCGAATTGACCGCCGCCGCCTCGAACCCCGCCGCTTCCGGCGGCATGACAAGAAAGACGGTTTCGCCCTTGAATTTCCCCGCGCCCGCCGGTTCGACCGGGAGGTGTTCGGCCCACTCCCCGGTCCAGGTGTGGTTGCCGCGCACCAGGAGCCAGAGACTCTCTGTCTTGCCCTTGAACTCCTTCAGATACTCGTCGCGAACCTCGTAGGGGACGCCGCCGTTCGCCGCGCGGGTCCAGAGGCCGGACTTGAAAATATCCTGCTTCTTCGTCCCGCCGACCGGAATCAGGTCCTGCATGATGCCGCCGGTCTTCACGCCCTCCGGCGCGGTGATGTCGTAGTCGATCCGGATTTTGTCGCCGTCGAGGGTGAAGAGCCCGGCGACGGCGGTTTTGCCGGTGTCATCCTTCTCCATCCGGTAGTTGACGCGGATGGCGCTGTCGCTCACCTTTTCCGCCTCCGCCGGGACGGCGACCTGCGGCGACCAGGCGAAACGCAGCGGCCCGATCTTGAGCAGTTGCCGCCCGTCCGAACCGAGCAGGTGAACCTTGCCGCCGCGGCAGTCGATTCCGGCACTGGAATTGGAGACCGTCACGGAATCCGCCGCGGCCAACAGGGCGGAACAACAGAATGCGAGGAGAAAAACGGCTGTTTTCAACATGGAAATCCTCTGGTTGGAAGAATGCATTGCAGATCTCATCATTTCACGGTCGGGTACCAGAGTTCCCCGAAGGTCCAGTTCCCCTTCTGGTACCAGCTTCGCAGCGGATTGCTCCAGATACCGTGCGGATTGACGCCGAACGCCAGGCTTTCCACATGCCCGTCAACCATGGCGAAGTTGCTGCCGGCGGCCTGGTGATCGCGCAAAGCGGTCTCTCCGGTCCCCCAGCCGAAGCGGGACTGCGTGCGGTTGTACTGCATCAGCCCGTCGACGAAGACGGGGAACGGGTATTCGATCACCATCATGCTCCTCGTCGGCGAATCGCACAACGTCAGTTTCCCGCGGATTCCGGTCTTGCCCCAATCGCTGACTTTCAGCAGCGCGCCGTTCATGGAGTAATTCGTCGCGTAGTCCCCCATCAAATCGTTGCCGCCGATCCAGCCGATTCCGGCGATGTAGTTCGACAGGCCGTCGTTGGTGCTTTTCGGGTGATTCCCCTTGCAGACGAACACCTTGTCCCCCATGCCGTAATGGGCGCGCAGATGCCACATCCACCAGGTGGAGCCGTAGTTGACTCCGCCGTTTTCCACCGGTTTCGCATAGTGGGTAGGCAGCTGGGCGTTGTTGTCCGAGGTGTACATCTGGAGCGCGGCGCTCAGGCTTTTCATATTGCCCTTGCAGGTGGCGAGATACCCCTGGAGCCGCGCCTTCTGCAGCGCCGGAAGCAGCATGGCGGCCAGAATCGCGATGATGGCGATCACGACAAGAAGTTCAATCAGGGTAAAACGTGTTTGTTTCATTTCTCACTTCCTCCTTGGGGTTTGTTTTTCAAGGGACATTCCGGGATCAGATCGTTGGCTGAAAGCGTCATCGAAACGACGATCTGGATCGGGCCGTCGTCACCCGTGCGGACTTTTTCAATCAGCCGCTTCGCGGAGCGGAATCCGAGCCGGTAGGGGTCGCTGTGCAGCCCCACGATGTCGCTTTTCCGTCCGCAGTGATGGTCGAAGGTCAGCAGCCGGATGTCTTCCGGAACCCGGACGCCGTGGAGATGGAGAATCGTCCGGGCCGTCTCCGCCGCGTCGACAAAGCTGACCACCAGCGCTTCAGGGAGATCCTTCTCGGCGATCCAGCGGTGGATCGCATCGATGAAGGAGGAGAGATTCGTGTCGGGCAGTATCCGGCAATCCTCCGGACGGACGGAGAGTCCGCACCGCGTCAGCTCGGCCTGGAACCCGGCGAAACGCGCCAGGTTGTAGGGAGTCAGCAGAAACCCGATCCGCGTCACGCCGCGTTCCAGAAAATAACGGCAGCCTTCGACTCCCGCCTCGAAATTGTTGACCGTCACCATGTCCTCGTCGGCGGCGTAAATGTCTCCGGAGGTGATGACGTAGGTGATGTTTTCCTCACGCAGCTTCGCCCGCAACCCTTCCGTGGGGAAGCCGACCAGAATCACGCCGTCCGGGGCGGAATCGGCCTCCGGCAGCTCGGTGCTTTCCGCGGCGAGGGTCACCAGCCGGCAGTTCACATTCTCCCCGTCGAATCCTTCCCGCACCCCGTCCGCCAGCAGCCGGAAGTATTCGAGCGCGAAGGGGTCGCGCTGTTCCGGCAGCGGACACATCGCCAACACCACGGCCAGCGGCTCGCTGCGGTCCGGCTCGATCAGATCCCGCACCTCCGACTTATAACCCAGAACGCGCAGGGAGTCGAGCACGTTCAGCCGCGTCCGGCGGCTGATCCCCGGATGATTGTTGATCACCCGCGACACCGTCGACTGCGACACCCCCGCCCGCTGCGCCACATCGGTCATGTTGACCGGTCCGTTGATTCGTCTCGTCGCCATATAAGAACCGCATCCTCCTTTGTCTTTCTGTTTATATTATGAAACAGTTCGCAGCAGAATGCAATAGAGGAAGAATATAAAATGCAAAATTATTTCATTTTAATGCATATTATATGCATAAAGAATAAAAAAAATCCGCATCCCGCCGGGCGGCGGAACGCGGAGAAAGAGGATCGGCCAAACGGTCAGCGCATCACGCCCCAGCCGAATTCGTCGGGATTCTTGGCGCGGCCGATGCCGCCCATCCACTCGATCCAGCGGACCCGCCCCTGGCCATCGTTCTCGTTGACCAGGAAGGAAAAGCGGAAGAGCGTTCCGGGGGCGGAAGCAATTCCGAGTTTCGCCAGCGGGAGCGCAATCTCATAGACGGCCGTATCGCCCTGCCGGTTCAGGCGGGCCGGAACCTTCCACTCGCCGCGCAGCGCCGGATCGGGCGAAATGCTCGCATAGACCGCGCACTTGCCGTCTTTGCCGCTGCCGGAGAACGTCAGCTCGGTGAACTTCCCGTCGACCGACTGGAACCCGATCTGGATGCTGTCGTCCTTCCAGCCGTCCGCCGGGGAGGAGTTCATCACATGACGGTCGTCGGTCACCCGGATGGTCAACTTGAGGTCGCCGCCCTCGCGGGTCATGGCGAAGTCGCAGGAGAGATCCTTCGGCCCGTTCCAGCGCGGAATCGCCGGGTCGAAGCTCAGTTCGTGCACCCGGTCGAGCGTGTCGAGAACAATCCGCGCGACGGGCTTGTCGCCCGCGGCCACCGGATAGCCGACATTGACCGTGACCGGCACGGTGAGATTCAATATCTCTTTGCCCGCTTCGATGCGGACATGGCAGGCCACCGAATAAGCGCCGTTCGACTGGTCGGCGGGAACTTTAACCGCGACCGGAATTTCGCGCGACTCTCCGGCGGCGAGCGTCACCGGGGCCGTTTCGCCGACCGCCACCTTGGCGGCGGCGGAGAACGGGTTGCGGATTCCGAGCACCGGCATCGCCGAACTCCCCGCGCTGGCGCCGGTCATCCCCTTCTGGGCGGCGACCGCCGAGGCGATCCGGAACGCTCCGGCGGGGTAGCTCACGTACATCGGCCCCTCCACCGGAATCGCCGCGTAACCGTGTGAAATTTCGACCGGAATTGCCCTGCCGAAGAGATCCGCCGCCTTCACCCCGCCCTTCCCTTCGAGCGGGAGAAGCTGGCGGGAACCGCCGGTTTTCGGCCAGAGGGCGAGAACCTCACGTTTTTCCCCGGCGTTGATGAAGCGGTAGACATCGAGCACCCCGGTGCCGGAGAGCAGTTCGCCGCGGCCGGTATCGCCGAGCTGACGGATCAGTTCGTTGTAGGCGATAAACCCCGGTTTCGGGCGGTTGTCGCTGGTGACCAGCCCGAAGGAGTCGTCCGCCTCGAAATCCATGTCCCAGTAATCCTGGAGCGTGAACCAGATGTAGAATTCGGTGTGGCGGCTCTTGGCGTAGACGATCTTCTTGACCAGCGTCTCCGCCTGGCGGCGAATGGTTTCCACCGTGTAGCCGCTGCGGTCGCCGGTCTCGGTGTTGCACACCGGCAGGTCGATCTTGCCGGAATCCAGCCACTTCTCCAGCAGCTCCTGGCGCTCGACATAGTTCATCAGGCTGCCGTGGGCATGGAAGCAGGCGATGTCATAGAGCCCCTTCCCCTCGAGATACATGTCGCGGGAGAAATTCTTCTTCTCCCTGGGGTGGATCACGGTGACGCCGCCGGTGGTGATCTTGAGCTCCGGCGCATTGGCCTGCTGGGAAGCGCGCACCACTTTGAGAGCGGCCAGATACTGGTCGAGCGTACTGTTCAAAAAGCCGATGTCCGGCTCGTTCCAGAATTCGAAATAATGCGCGTTGGGATACTTCGCCAGATAGCCGAACATCTTGTCCATGTGGGTGCGGAAGGCGTCAAGACGGGTCGGCATGGTGCGTCCCTGCGGCTTCTCCTGGGTGTAGGAAGGCACCCCCTCGGTGTAGGAGACGCAGGCGATCATCCCGGCATCGCGGTTCGCCGCGAGGTATTTGTCGAAGCCCTCGAAGTTGGTGACCTCGCCGGAATCGAGGCGGTTGCCGGTGACGCCGATCCGCTCGATGTCGAATCCGGCCATCTTCATCCACTGGTAATGGAGCGCGTTTTCGCCCTCGCCGTTCCAGATCGAAGTGTCCTGAATGCCGAACCACATCGGGTGGCTGTTTTTCCGCCCGTTGTTGGGCAGAAAAACCGCGATCCAGTCGGTGTAGTCGCTTTTGATCTTGCCCGATTCGAATTCGAGCGAGGCGTTGTAGCTGCCGACTTCGAGCGGCGGCAGGCCGATTTCGAGCACCGCCATGCCGAACGGCTTCAGCGCCAGCGGATAGGTGTGCTGAAACATCTCTTTCCCGGCAGCGTCGAACAGCCGGTAAGCGACGCTGCCTTCGATCGCCTTGTCCGAAGCGCTGCGGAAGCGGTAGGCGGCTTTGCCCGGCTTGCCCGGAGCGGTGGCCAGCGAAGCGAACACCGGACGGATCGAAACCGTGCGGCGGCGGCTGACGTCGCCGGTCATCGCAATGTCGTCCACCAGCACGTAATTGCTGCCGGAGACGCCTTTCGCCTCGAAATGCACTTTGTAGAGTTTGAAGGGGCCGGTGTATTTCCCGGCCGCGTCGCCGAGCCCGGAGCGGCAGCGCCGCCAGCCTTCGCCGGAGAATTCGGCGGGAACCGTTCCGAAGCGCTTGCGGGCGGAGTCCTCCAGCGTGAACCAGAGTTTGCCGGAGACGCCGCGCGGGTCGATGTCGAATTCGACGGCGTCGGCGAACACCTCAGGCAGCGCCGCTTTGGCGCGGGTGAAGTCGAGCTGGCCGGCTTTCGCCGCATCGGCGAAGTCGAAAAGCAGCTTCCCGGCGTATCCGTCGTCACGCGATGAATCCGGAATCGCGGAGAGGCAGAGATCGGCGCCGAACCACTTGCCCGGCGCGATATTCCGGATTCCGTTGGTCCGCCAGGTGCCGACGTCGGAAAAATCCTCGATGACCAGCCGTTCCGCCGCACCGAGCGATACCGTCAGGCCGCAGAACGCGGCGAAAACCCACGCCGCCCTCATTTCGCAGCCACCGGTTCAATCTCGTCGATCCATTCCGCCGAAAGCGGGGTGCCGTAGACCCGGATTTCGTCGATCCGCACCCGCTGGCCGGAGCTCTCCTTGAGCCGCCCGAGCATCAGGCACTGGAAGGCGTCGAGCTTCGTCATCGGCGCATTGCGTTCGGCGCTCTTGCCGTCGACGAAAAGGCGGAGCTTCTTCGTCTTGCCGTCGAACACCACCGCCATATTCGAGTACCCGTCCTTGTTGAAGGGCAGATGGCCGGAAGCCATGCCGGCCTCAAGCTTCTCCGGCCCCTTGGCGCGGACGCCGATCCCCTTCGGGGTATAGAACTGCGTCAGGGTCAATTCCGTCCAATTCGCCGGTTTGAGCGAATTCTCCAGGCCGAAGTTGAACGTCGGCGTGCTTTCCGGGAAATCGAGATACTTGATCCGGCACCAGACGGTGCCGCCGTCGGCCAGGACCGCGAACTTCTCCGAGGCGGAGTTGACCGCGGCGGCGGCGAGAAACACGCCGCCGCCGAGCAGCACCGAACCGTCGGCTTCGAGCTTGAACTCCTGGTCGCGGCCGATTCCGCCGCGCTTGAGGACGAGTCCGCCGACGTCGTCGGTCAGCGCCTTCGCCTCGGCCGAAGTGTCATTGAAGGTCCAGCGGGCCAGCAGGCCCTGGGTAAAATCCGCCTGCACCGAAGAAATTCCCAGCACCAGCGTCACGGCAGCAATTGCAATGCGTTTCATTCGTTTTCTCTCCTGTTTACGGAAGGGTCAGATAGTACTTGACCACGTTGTAGCCGACCGAGGTGACATGCATGTCGGTGGCCAGCACATTGTCCCGTCCCGAATGGCGGATCGGCGAAAGGTTGGCTGTTCCGATCGAAGCACTGTACAAATACGTGTTGCTCGGCAGCGACGTTTCATCGTATCCGGCGTCGATGGCGAGCAGGATCTTGGAAAACGGCACATTGTTATAGTTTTTGTTGTTCTTGCCGTTGATGGTGGACAGCTTGACGCCGTCGCTCCGGAAATTGGTGTAATCGAACGTGTTGGTCCGGTAGGAGACCTTGTTCTTCTGCAGATTCGACGGGCAGAACATGACGCAGCCCGGATTCTTGCCGTAGATGACATTGTTGTAGTTGCCGGTGCCCGCCGCCCCGTCGTATCCGATGTAGTTGCGCAGCCGGTACTGCCAGCAGTTGAGCGGCCAGGCCGGCGCCGGATTCTGCGCACGCCCCACAGCGATGTAGTCGCCGTAGTCCCCGGCGTACTGCGACTGGGCAAGCCCGATCTGCTTCAGGTTGTTCATGCAGGAGGTCCCGCGCGCCCGCTCCCGCGCCTGATTCAGCGCCGGCAGCAGCATGGAAGCCAGAATCGCGATGATCGCGATCACGACCAGGAGTTCAATCAACGTAAAATACTTTTTCATCTCGCACCTCCACGGTTTTTGTTGATGATGGATTCGCCAATTTCAATATCGGTACTTGCCAACTGAAATTTCAATTTGTCGCTGCGGCTTGCTCCGGGACAATACTCCGCAACGATATCGCGGATGGCCTTCTCTACGCCGATGTTCCGTACTGTGGCCAATGCGGGGGTCATCAGTCGCGCCTTCTCCTGATCGCCGAACGCGAACACCGAAAGATCCCGCCCCGGCACGATCCCGCGTTCGAAACAGGCCCGGTAGAGACCGAACGCCAGCGTCGGGTTGAAACAGAATATCGCGTCGGCGAACTCCCCGGCCGCCAGTTTTTCCCGGCAGAAATCCGCCGACTTCGCATCGTCGGAATCGAAGGAACGGTGCGGAATTTCGTGGAACGTCCCTTCGACGCCGTGCCGGTCGAGCCAGTCGCGCCAGACGCGGTAGCGGCCGCCGGCGCCGGTGGTCAGGTCGACATTCCGCCCGAGCGCATCGATCCGGCGGTGTCCGCGTTCCACCAGAAGCTCGAGAAACCGTTCGATGCAGAGCGGGTCGGCGCCCTCCAGGCAGCGGATGCCGTAGGCGCTCATGTCGCGGAACATCACCACCACCCGATCGCGCGCTTTGGAAACCAGCTCGATCAGCCGCGAATCCTCCCGGTCCGGCAGGAACAGGAAAATCAGGTCGTAATCACTTTCGTTGATCGCTTCGGAAATGTTCGGGTCGGTCTCGCTGCCGTAGGCGATGAACCGGACCTGCCCGCCCCGCGCCTCCACCTCGCTCTTGACCGCCCGGTGCCACTCCGTATAAGCCCAGAGCGGCGTGATCATCGCCACCAGCGGACGCGACGCCCGGGTCCGGTTGCCGCCCGAGGCCTCCAGCGCCTGGATCGCGTGGCGCGCGGTCAGGTAACTGACGCCCATGTCGGCGGCCAGCTTGCGCAGCGGCGGCAGCTTCCCGGCAGGATACTCTCCCCGGGCCAGCCGGCTCCGCAGCACATCTGCGATTTCCTGATATTTCGGCATGGATTCCTCCACTATGTTAATCAAATCGGATATATATCAATCCCGATATATATTATATGCGATTACGAATTCAAAAGCAAGAGGAAATCTTGAAAATCGCCGTTTTTTTTGCAAACTCGGGTTGCATGGACCGGGAAGCGGAGTATCTTGTTCGAAACAGGGAGGGCGACTGCATGAGGAACCGGAGCGAAACGTTCAATGCCGACTGGAAATTCTGCGCGGGGAACGTCCCCGGATTCGAACTGCCCGATCTGGATGATGCGGGGTGGACGGCGATCGACCTGCCGCACGACTGGAGCATCGGGCAGCCGTTCGACCCGACGCTGCCGCACGGATCGCAGCACGCCTATCTGCCGAACGGAGTCGTCAACTACCGCAAACAGTTCGAAACGGAATGCGGCGCGGGCGAACGGGTCCTGCTCGATTTCGACGGCGTTTACCGTTCCGCCGACCTCTTCGTCAACGGCCGCCGCGTCGGCAAGCACTTCAACGGCTACACCGGGTTCGAGGCGGATGTGACCGACTGCCTGGTCCCCGGGATCAACCTGGTCACCGTCCGCGCGGACAACTCGATCGAGCAGACCTCGCGCTGGTACACCGGCAGCGGAATCAACCGGAGCGTCCGCTTGCGGCGGATCGGTCCGCTGCACTTTCTCCGCCACGGCCTCGCCGTCGACGCCCGGACCGACGGAACGGTCACGGTGAAAGCGGAGTGCTCGCTCCCCGGCGACGTCCGCCTCGCCATCCTCGACCCGGCGGGCCGGGAGATCGCCCGGCACAAGGGCCCGGAAGCGGCGTTCGAAGTGAAAGCGCCCCTTCTCTGGTCCCCCGATTCCCCCGTCCTCTACACCTGCATCGCCCGGCTCTGCGACGAAGCCGGCGCCGAAACGGACCGGATCACCGCGAAATTCGGCTTCCGCTCGGTCGAATTCAACCCGGAACACGGGCTGATCTTCAACGGCGAAAAGCTGCTGCTGCGCGGCGTCAATCTTCACGAGGAGCTCTGCGGCATCGGCAGTGCCGTGTTCCGCGACGGCGTGGCGCGGCGCTACCGGATTTTGAAAACGCTCGGCGTCAACGCGATCCGGCTGGCCCACCACCCCTATGCACCGGAGTTTCTCGAACTCGCCGACGAGATGGGCTTTTTGATCTTCGACGAAGCGTTCGACAAGTGGACCGGCCAGTACTACGGCCATCAGGTCGCCTTCGAAGACCACTGGAGAAACGATGTGACCGAATTCGTCCGCCGCGACCGCAACCACCCGTCGGTCTTCCTCTGGAGCGTCGGCAACGAGGTCGTCGACCAGCAGCTCGACGGGCGGGACGGCTTCGGCGTCGAACAATTGAAAGCCATGCGCGACTTCGTCCACCGGCTCGACCCCACCCGCAAGGTGACCTGCGCGCTCTATCCGGCGCGCCGCAACGGAGTCAAGTGGGATCAGCCCGGCTTCCGCGACACCAGCGACATCCACCAGATGGCCCATCATATGGATGTGGTCGCGGTCAATTACATGGGCGAATTCTTCCGGCGCGACCACGCGAAATATCCGCAAATGTGCTTCCTGGTCAGCGAGGCGACCACCAACCGCGGCGTCGGAAGCTGGTTCGATTTCGACCACGAACTCGGCGGCGGCAGTTTCTACTGGGGCGGCTTCGACTATCTCGGCGAAGCGCGCTGGCCGCACAAGAACTGGTACAGCGGACTTGTCGACCGCGCCGGATTCCCGAAGAGCATCGCGCGTCAGGCGCAGATTTCCTGGGACCCGGCGCCGCGGGTGCATCTCGCCGTCCACGTCGACGGCGAAACCGAAGTCCGCAACTGGAACGACGTTCAGCTCGAATGGGAAACGATGCGTTCCCACTGGAACTGGAACGAGGGCGAAACCGTGCGGCTCGCCGTCTACACCAACTGCGAACGCGTCGTCCTGCTGCTCAACGGCCGCCCGGTCGGGTCGAAAACCCGCACCCCCGGCGACTGCTGCCGGATTCCCTTCGAACTGGCCTTCGCACCGGGCGAACTGACCGCCAACGCCTACAACGGCGAAACCCTCGCCGCCACCGAAACGCTGTACACCGCCGGGAAACCGGTCGAGCTGCGGCTCCGCGCCGACGCGGACGCCGTCGAACCGGGCGGACTCGGCCACGTCGAGCTCTCGCTCCACGACGCGAAAGGAACGCGTTGCGCGACAGTTGATGCCATCGTCCGGCTCCGGGTTTCGAACGCCGGGGAACTGTTCGGCGTCACCAACGGCGACACGACGAGCGGCCAGCAGTTCAAAAGCAATGCGGTGCGGCTCTTCGAAGGCCGGGCGCTGGCCGTCCTCCGCGGCGGCAGACAGCCGGGCCGCTGCCGCCTCGAAGCCGCCGTCGAGACCGACGGCAGGGAGCTGGTTTCGGAACTCTCCGTCAACATCGGCTGAAGAGATTTGCATCGTGCTCCGTTCCGTGATATATTGAATGGAGCAAATCGTCAATCCAGCAGGAGATGAAAATATGCCCGTCGAAATCATTCCCGTCAAAGTCCCCGGCCTCTGGCCGATCACGCGCGAAGCCGGTTCGATCAAAGTGGCCGGAACGCCGATCCGCGACCTGATTCTGAGCCGGATTCCGGAACTTCCCGGCGACCGGTCGCTACGTTGCCGCGGCGATTTTCTGCCCACGGCGGAGTTCGCCACGCTCATCGCGAACGGGACGGGCAACTGCATCGTCCGCGATCCCTCCGACGGAGCCGACCTGATGGAGCTTTCGATCGCCGGAACGTCGGGCGCGCCGACGATCATTCCGGTCGACCCCGCCTCGTTCCGGCTGCGCCACCCCTGGGATCTGCTGGCGCTGAACGAACAGCTGGTCGGGGCGATCGACGCGAACCGCATCGAAGGAACCGTCCGCGCCGGAGCGACGCTCGACGGCTTCGTCCGCCTCGGCAAAGGGAGCGTCATCCTCCCCGGCGTCTACATCGAGGGCAATGTCGTCATCGGCGAAGACTGCAAGATCGGCCCCAACTGCTACATCCGCGGCAACACCTCGGTCGGCGACCGCTGCCACATCGGCCAGGCGGTCGAGATCAAGAATTCGCTGCTCGGCGACAAAGTCAGCGTCGGGCACTTGAGCTACGCCGGCGACTCGGTCATCTGCGACCGGGTGAACTTCGGCGCGGGGACCATCATCTCGAACCTCCGCCACGACGGACGCAACCACCGCTGGCTGGAGAATCAGGTGTTCGTCGACACCGGTCGCCGCAAGTTCGGCGCGATCGTCGGCGAAAACGTCCATACCGGGATTCACACCGCAATCTATCCCGGCCGCAGCCTCTCCGAAAACAGCATGACCACTCCGGGTGAAGTCGTATCACACTCAAAATAATCGGGGGAGGATGTGATGAAGAACAATACGATCGTCACGGCAAGCGATGTCAACTACGTCTGGGGCGTTTGGCTGCTGATCGCCTCGATCCGCAAAGCGGGCATGGACGAGCCGATCCTGGTCGGCACCTACAACTGGCCGCAGCAATGGAAGGACGACATCCTGAAATTCGACGGCGTGGAATTGAGCGAGCTCCCGGCGACCGATAAACGCTGCGTGACCTGCAGCAAGCCGGAAATCGGGCTTCGCGCCGGGACCGAATACATCACCTGGCTCGATTGCGACGGCATCCTCACCGGAAACTGCAGCGACGTGCTGGTCTCGCAACCCGGCGAAATCTGCATCCGCCCCCGGACCGGGCCGGAGATCGAAGCGAGTTTCCGCTCGCAGCGCAAGCCCGGCGAAGAACCCGGCGACATCCCCTCCGCCGTGCTCGACATCTGGCGGCGCGACGTCGGCGAGCGCAAAGAACCGCGCCGGAAACGCGGCTGTTCGACCGGGGTATTTACCGTTCACCGCAGTGCCGCCCCCTTCCTGCAGAAGTGGATCGACCAGATGAAGAAAGTGCTGCCCTCCGACGTCAAGATCGTCGCCGACGGCAGCATCGCCTACTTCCAGACCGACGATGCGGTGCTCAACTCGCTGCTGCTCTTCGCAGATGACGCGCCGGAGATTTCGGCGGAGTATCACGTCGACGACACCAGCCGGGCGCTTTTCATACACTTCGGCTTCAACCCCAAGCCGTGGGTGATGTGGAATCCGCAGTCGTTCCGCTTCTACGACCGGACGATGGAAATCATCGACTGGGCGCTGGCCAACGGCTACGCCCCGAAGGCGGAGCTGCCGTACTCATACCGCAAGGGATACCGCTGGTTCTACCATCTCGCCGCCCCCTTTGCCCGGGTGTACTACAAGTGGATGAAGATCAAGCGGAAACTGGCCGCCCGCCGCCATTCGTAACCCGGCACGAAGCAGCCTCCGTCATCGGGGCGGGGGCCAAACTGTTTCCATCGCATTAAAAATCCTTCTTTTCGAGAAATTCCTCTTGACTTTCTCAAAAAAATTGGTATACTTATAGGTGTATGTTTCGTGTATTACGATGTACTAACAGGACTTTAACAATGTCGAAGACAGTCAAAGCGAATATCACCAAAAACGAGACCGCTGCCGAGTACCAGCGAATCCGGCAGTACGTCATCGACCAGGTACTGCTGGCCGGACGGGAGCGGAAACGGCTGGCCTCGATCCGGGAGCTGGCGGCTCTGTTCGGAGTCAGCATCGCCACGATCCAGTGGGCGCTGCGTGAATTGATCGAGGACGAGTTCATCACCGCCGAGAAGGGCGTCGGACTCTTCACCAACCCGGCCAAGGCCTGGCTCAACGAACCCGCCCAGGTGATCGGAGTGCTGACCGCCGACGGCAGGCAGGTCTACTTCGAACGCTTCCTCTGGAACCTTCTCGCCTCGGTCGGCAAGAGCGTAACCAGGGCGGAAAAACTGCTGTATAACATCAATCTCTTTTACGCCAAACACAAGACCTCCGTGGAATTCGAGCACGCGCAACTGGCCGGCGTGGTCTGGATCGCCCCGAATTTCGCGCCGTCCGATGTGACGGAGAGCTTTTTCAAGTCGCTCAACGTTCCGGTGGTGACCATCGCCCACCACCGCCCCGGCTGCTCCTGCTTCCAGTTCGACGAAGAGCTGGAGGGCTACGAAATCGGGAAGAAGTTGATCGAACTGGACAAAACCAACCCGGTCGTCGCCGCCAAGGATTCCGAAATGCCCCAGCTCCGGGGACTCCGCCGCGCCTTCGACGAAGCCGGGCTGCGGCTCAACGAAAAGCTGATTCTCTACCGGCATGAGGGAACCCTGGAAAAACTGCGCACCATCATCGACCTCATGGGAGACCCCGAAGCGATCTACGCCATGGGCGGCATGCTCTACGCCATCACGCCGATTCTCCGGGAGAAAAAAGTCGATTTCGACCGCTGCCTCCTCATCGGAGAAGAGGTGGTCTGGAAACCGGATTTCCGTGGCTGGCAGGTCGGACAGGATTTCGATGCGCTTGCCGAACTCGCCGTTCAACAGTTGCTGGCCGAAATCGACGGCGCTCCGCGCCGGGATCAAATGTCGCCGCGCATCATAACACCCATTTCGTAATAGGAGGATTCTATGAGAAAACAATTCACACTGATCGAACTTCTGGTCGTGATTGCGATTATTGCAATCCTGGCCTCCATGCTGCTGCCCGCGCTCAACCAGGCGCGCGACCGGGCTAAAACGATCAAATGCAACTCGCAGGAAAAACAGATCGGCACCTACATCCAGATGTACACCGACCAGAACAACGGCGTCGTGATGTGCGACGACGGCAACATCAAGCCGTACAACGCCGGCAAGTGGCAGTCGATGCTGATGATGCTCTACATGCCGGGACAGACCACCAGCGACTGGGGATTCTACAACAGCGCCAGCAACCTGCCCTTCGGAATCTTCGCCTGTCCGGCCAGTTTTGCGGGGATGCCCGGAACCGTCGGCTCGCGCCATTACGGAATCAACCGCTACTATGCCTCCTATTGGGGCGGCGGCGGAAAAATCATGCGCAAAAGCGGGTCGATCCGCAACCCCTCCGCCCGCGTCATGCTGATGGATATCGACCGGCGGACCGCCTGGTCGACCCCACACGCCAAGGATATCGCAACCATGGGAGAAAGCGGCGGAACCTGGTCACGCCATAGCGGCGGAGGCAACTTCACCTTTGCAGACGGTCATGTTGAATACCGGAAGCCGGGCGCTGTGCCCAACGAGCGCGAAGACCTCCTCGGAACCCCGGACGGTTACTTCTGGGGAACCGCCAATATTCAATACGCGCAACAGTAAGGAGTTCCCGGCATGTGGAAATCGTTGTTCGCCCTCCTGCTCCCCTGCATTCTCGCAGCAGCGGCCCCGGCCGCCGAAACCATTTGCGACAATTACACCGGGCTTGACTGGAAAAGCACCGACGGAACCGGGCGCGTCGAAATGATCGGCGGAAAGCCCGTCGCCGTCGTCGAAGTTCCGAAAGGGTCCGAAAAGGGACAGCATTGGCTGGTAGCCCCGATCGACCTCAAACCGTACATGCTCGACCAGCGCTTCGGGATGTCGGTCCGGGCGCGCTGGACCAATGTCTCCCAACCGCCGAAAAAATGGAACGGCGTTAAGTTCATGCTCAATTACACCGACGCCAACGAGAAAGCGCATTGGCATCATCCGCAGGGGCTTTGGGGGAACCGCGAATGGATTGAGATTTCAACCCTGCTCGACCCGCTGACGAAAGGCGATCACAACGGACGTCTCATTTTCGGTCTGGAAAACTGTTCCGGGAAAGTGGAATTCGACCTCGGCTCCCTGAAGACGTTCACACTGTTCAGCCCGGCCGACCGGATCAATCAGGAATTCAAGGTGAGTTACCCGGAACAACTCGCCGCTGGAGGCATCCGCCGCGGCGTCATGTCGCCGCACGTGATAACCGAAGAGGATTTCAAGACCCTGAAGACCTGGAACGTCAATCTGCTCCGTTACCAGATCATGCGCAACTGGGGACAGGTCGGCACCGAACTCGACCTGGCGGAATACGATCGCTGGCTGGACGGAAAACTCGACCACCTCGCACAGATTCTCGACTGGGCGAAAAAATACGGCGTCAAAGTCGTGATCGACCTCCACACCCCGCCGGGCGGAAGTTACGACGGCTCCAACATGCTGATGTTCTTCGACAAACGTTATGCGGATCATTTCGTCGAAACCTGGAAGAAAATCGCTACCCGTTTCAAAGGCCACCCGGCCGTTTGGGGATACGACCTCATCAACGAACCGAACCAGAGCATTCCCGCCCCTTATGATTACTGGAGCATCCAGAAAGCGGCGGCCGAAGCGGTGCGGGAAATCGATCCCGACACGTCGATCATCGTCGAATCGAACGAGGCCGACCGGCCGGCCAGCTTCGCCTACCTCTCTCCGCCGGCGATGGACAACGTCATCTACCAGGTGCACATGTACATGCCGATGGGCTTCACCCACCAGGGGGTCGCGACACCGCAGCCGGCCGTCGCCTATCCCGGCAAAATCGACGGCAAAACCTGGAACAAGGAGAAACTCAGGGAGACGCTCCGGCCGGTGCGCGAATTCCAGCTGCGCCACAACGCCCGGATCTACGTCGGTGAATTTTCCGCCGCGATCTGGGCTCCGGGAGCCGAACGCTATCTGGCGGACTGCATCTCCCTCTTCGAAGAATACGGCTGGGACTGGAGCTATCACGCGTTCCGCGAATGGGACGGATGGAGCCTCGAACACGAAGGCAAAGACCGCAACTCCATGCACCCCTCCGCCGACAATCCCCGCAAGCGAGTGCTGCTGAAAGCGTTTGAAAGGAACCGCTGAACCATGAAAGTCACATTTCTCGGAACCGCCGCCGCCGAGGGCATCCCCGCCGTCTGGTGTGAATGCGAAACCTGCCGGACCGCGCGCGAACGCGGCGGGAAAAACCTCCGCCGCCGCTGCGCCTACGCGATCGACAGCGACACCATGATCGATTTTGGACCGGACGCAATCTGGCAGACCACGGAATTTGGAATCGACCCGACCCGACTCGACCGGATCGTTTTCACCCACAACCACGGCGACCATCTGAACCCGCTGGAATTCCTGTTCCGCCGCACGCCGTGGTTCAGCCAGGTCAGCCGTCGGCTTACCGTGATCGGCAGCCGACGGATCTTTTCGCGAATCATCTCGTTCGCGGCGGAAGACACCGGAATCTACGATCTCGCCGATCTCAACATTCGCCCGGTGGAAATTGCCAACGGGGAAACCATCTCCGACGGCGACCTCAATATCACGGCGCTCGCCGCCGACCACGCCCCCGGCAAAGAGGCGCAGCTCTTCATTCTCGAACGCGACGGCAAACGCTTTTTCGTCGCCAACGACACCGGGCTGCTCGGCGAACCGGGCTGGGAACAGCTGCGCGGCGTCGCACTCGACCTCGTCGCCATCGACTGCACCATGGGAACCGGAGAAGCCGACCAGCCGCACGGACACCTCGGCGTCAACACCGTCGTGCAATTCCGCGACCGGCTTCGGGAACTCGGGTGTCTCGGCGGAAAATCCCGCGTTTTCGCCAACCACTTCTCCCACAACGGACAGTGTGCGCACGAGGATTTGGAGAAGATCTTCGCGCCGCACGGAATCGAAGTCGCCTGGGACGGCCTGGCCGTCACCCTCTGAACATGATCGCGGCCTCCCCGCATAAGGGAGACCGCGGTCTGTCAGCGTTCCGGCGTCTTCTTACGGCCGAATTCGATCAGGTACTGGACCACCGAATAGAACATCGGCACCAGCAGCGTCCCGCCGATCGCCGCGACGATCATGCCGCCGAACACCGCCGAGCCGAGCGAAATCCGGCTCTGCGCGCCTGCACCGGAGGCGATCACCAGCGGCAGCACGCCCAGAATGAACGACACCGCCGTCATCAGCACCGCCCGGAAACGGAGCTTCGCCGCCTCCACCGCCGCCTCGACAATCGGCTTGCCGCCCTCGTGGCTGACCTTGGCGAACTCGACGATCAGAATCGCCGTCTTGCAGGCCAGACCGAACAGCAGCACGAAGCCCACCTGCGTGTAGACGTTGTTTTCGACTCCCTTCGTCCACAGGAACAGGAGCGACCCGAAGAACGCCACCGGCACCGACAAAAGCACCGCCACCGGAATCATCCAGCTCTCGTACTGCGCCACCAGGAAGAGGTACATGAAGAGCAGCGCCAGCGCGAAGATGATCGCCGTCATCGGCAGCGAAACGCCCGCGCCGAACTCGATCGGCCGGTTCGCCGTTTTTTCCTGATAGGACATGTCGGTCCAGTCGAATTTCATCCCTTCCGGCAGAAGCTCTTTCGCCAGCTTCTCCATCACCGCCATCGCCTGCCCCGAACTGTACCCCGGCGCCTGGAAGCCGTTGATCGTCGCCGAAGAGTACATGTCGTAACGGTTGAGGTACTGCGGGGAAAGTTTCTGCTCGACCTCGACGACGGTTCCCAGCGGAACCATGTCCCCCTTATCGTTGCGGACGTAGATGTTCCGCACGTCTGGCACGGTGCGGCGTGCATCCGCCGTCGCCTGGATCTCCACCTTGAACACCCGGCCGAACTTGTTGAAATCGTTGACATAGGTGTACCCGGTCAACCCCTGGAGCGCCGTGTTGATGCTCGAAATCGAGACGCCCATCTTGAGCGCCTTCTCGCGGTCTATCTTGAGGAACACCTGCGGAACCTGCGCCCGGAACGTCGTATAGGCCGCCCCGATCGCCGGGTCCTTGTTGGCCGCCGCGCAAAGCTCGCTGACCGCCTGCGCCAGCCGTTCGGGATAGTTCCCCGAAGTGTCCTGCACGACGAACGAGAATCCGCCCGTCGAGCCGATTCCCGAAATCGTCGGCATCCCGAACACCGAAACCACCGCGCCCGGAATCTGCCCGAACAGTCCGTTCAGCGTCCGCTGAATGCCGTTCTGCGAAAGGCCGGGTGCCTTGCGTTCCTCCCACGGATCGAGCGTGAGGAACACCGTTCCGTTGTTGGAGGCCTGCGCGCTGGTCAGGATGCTGTAACCGGAGATGCCGAGCGCGCTCTTCACCCCCTTGGTTTTCAGCGACTCGTCGCAAATCTGCGCGACGATCGCCCGCGTCCGGTCGAACGAGGCGGCGTCGGGCAGCTGGATGTTCACAAAGAGCGTCCCCTGGTCCTCGTCCGGAATGAATCCGGTGGGCAGCTGCGAGTAGAACCACCAGCAGCCGAACACCATCGCGCCGAACAGCACCAGCCCGAGCAGCGCCCGGCGCACGATGAGCCGCACCACCTGCACATATCCCCCGGTGAGTTTGCCGAACCCGAGGTTGAACAGCCGGAACGGCAGCCAATTGCTGCCCCCCGACTCGTTCGGCTTGAGCAGGATCGAGCAGAGCGCCGGACTCAGCGTCAGCGCGTTGATGCTCGAAATCGACACCGCCACCGAAATCGTGATGCCGAACTGCCGGTACATTTCACCAGTGATTCCGGGCAGAAAACAGACCGGTACGAACATCGCCAGCAGCACCGCCGTGGTGGCGACCACCGGGCCGGTAACCTCCTCCATCGACCGGATCGCCGCCTGTTTCGGCGACAGCTTCGCTTCGGCCATCAGCCGGTTGACGTTTTCGATCACCACAATCGCGTCGTCCACCACGATGCCGATGGCCAGAATCAGGCCGAACAGCGTGATCAGGTTGATCGTGTACCCGACCAGCAGCAGCACCGCGAAGGTTCCGATGAGGGAAACCGGAATCGCCAGCGTCGGCACCAGCGTCGAACGCCAGTCCTGCAAAAAGAGATAGGTGATCGCGATCACCAGGAACACCGCGATGATCAGCGTCATCACCACCTCGTGGATCGAGGCTTTGATGAACGCCGTCGTGTCGAACGGAATCGTGTAGGCCACGCCGGGCGGGAAATAGGTTTTGAGCTCCTCCAGCCGCTGGGCGCACTGCTGGCGGATGTCGATGCCGTTCGCCTCGTTCAACTGGTAAACCGCCATCAACGCGGCCGGTTTTCCGTTGTAGGTGCCGCTCGACCCGTAGTTTTCCGCGCCGAGTTCAACCCGGGCGATGTCCTTGAGCTTGACCTGCGCACCGTCGGCGGTGGAACGCACGACGATCTCCTTGAACTGGTTCGCGTCGGTGAGCCGCCCCTGCGTCTGGAGGGAGTAGCGGAAGACGCCGTCGCCCCCGGTCGGAGCCTCCCCCAGCGCCCCGGCGGATACCTGGATGTTCTGCTGGTTCAGCGCGTCGGTGACTTCGTCCACCGTCATGTTCATGCCCGCCATCTTCGCCGGGTCGAGCCAGATGCGCATCGAATACTTGCGTTCTCCCAGCATCTGCACCTGGCCGACGCCGGGAATGCGCGCCAGCTCATCCTTGAGATAGATGCTGGCGTAGTTGTTGAGAAACAGGTCGTCGAACTTGCCGTCGGGCGAATAGAGCGCCACCACCAGCAGAATGCTGGGCGACTTCTCCTGAACGATCACGCTCTGCCGCCGCACCGCGTCCGGCAGCTGGGCCGAGGCCCAGTTGACCCGGTTCTGCGTGTTGACCGTGTTGAGGTCGCCGTCGGTTCCGATGTCGAAGGTGACCGTGATGGTGCCGGAGCCGGTGTCGGTCGCCGTGCTCGACATGAAAATCATCTTCTTCACGCCGTTGACCTGGGTCTCGATCGGCTGGATCACCGTCTCCAGCACGGTCTTGGCGTCCGCCCCCGGGTAGGTGGCGGTGATGGAGACCTGGCCCGGCGTGATGTCCGGATACTGGGTGACCGGCAGCGCAAACAGCGCAACCAGTCCGGCCAGCGTGATCACGATGGCGATCACGAAGGCGAACCGGGGGCGCTCGATGAAGAATTGACTGATCATTTTCCGTCCCCGTCCGTCGGATTGGCGTTTCCTTTCGGGATGGAATAAGCCGGCGCGGAGGAGGCCGGCTGCGCGACTTCCGTCACCTCATCGGGGAACGGAGAGGCTGCGACCGGCTTATCCTGATCCAGCGCGGCTTTCGCCGTGAGCGGAATCTTCGCCAGCGCCGCCTTGTCCACCTCCGGCGCGGCAGGTCCGCCCGGACGCACTTTCTGGACGCCCTCGACGATGACCGACTCGCCGGGCTTCAACCCGGACTGGACCACGACGTTCACCCGGTCCCGGTAGCCGAGCTCCAGGTCGCGCCGTTCCACTTTGCCATCCTTCCCGACGATGTAAACGTAATCTCCGGCCAGGTCGGCCATCAGCGCCGTCTGCGGAATCAGGACCGCCCGGGTCGGGTCGGCCGGGCCGATGTTGACCCGGGCGAACATCCCCGCCATCAGGTGTCCCTTTTTATTCGAAAAAAGCGCCTGAAGCAGAAATGTCCCGGTCCGCGGATCGACCCGGTTGTTCCAATACGAAATTTTCCCCTCTTCCTCGAACTCCGTCCCGTCCTGAAAAAACAGACGGACACGGAGCTTCGGCCTCGCCTGGCCGTCGCGCGTCCGCAGGAGTTCGAGCAGATCCAGTTCGTTGATGACGAACTCCACCCGCATCGGATCGACCGAAACCACCGTCGCCAGCGTCCCGGAGCTCTGGTTGACCAGATTCCCGACGCTGTAGACGTTGAACCCGATCTGCCCGTCGAACGGGGAGTAGATCTTCGTGTAGGAGAGATTCTGCTTGGCCAGCACCAGATTGGCCGCCGCCTCTTCGACCTGGGCGTCGGCCTCCATCTTCGCCGCCGAGGCGTCGTCGTATTTACGCTCGCTGGTGGCTTTCTGCTCGACCAGCGTCTTCTGGCGCTCGTATTCGATGTTGGCGTTCTTCTGGCTGGCTTTCGCCTTGTCCAGCTCGGCTTCGGCGATATTCACTTTCGCTTCGTAGATCTGGGGCTCGATCTCGTAGAGCAGCTGCCCCTTCTTCACCGACATGCCCTCTTCGAACAGCCGTTTGATGAGGTAGCCTTCGACACGGGCCACCAGATCGACATGGTCGAACGCCTTGACCGAAGCGATGGCGGAGACGGATTCGAACATATAGCCTTCCGTGGCCGGAACCACCTTCACCAGCGGCGGTTTCGCCCCGGCCTGGACCGCTTTTTCCCGACAGCCGAAGGAGAACAGCGCCGCTGCGGCGAGTCCTCCTGCCAACAGATTCCGCATCCCAATCCCCTTCATACCCCAAACCTCCTGTCGCAAAAAAAGTTATCTCCGTTCGCAGGCGGTCACCGTGTTGCTCATCAGCACGGCGATGGTCATCGGCCCGACTCCGCCCGGAACCGGGGTGATCGCCCCGGCGACTTCGACCGCCTCGTCGAATTTGACGTCGCCGACCAGCTTATCCTTGCCGCCCGCCGGATTCGGCGTCCGGTTGATGCCGACGTCGATCACCGTCGCCCCCGGCTTGATCATATCGCCGCGCACGAATTCCGGCTTGCCGATCGCGGCGACCAGAATGTCGGCGTCGCGGGTGAACCGCCCGATATCCGGCGTGCCGGAGTGAACGATTGTCACCGTCGCATTGGCTCCCTTCGCCTTCTGCATCAGCAGCGCCGCCATCGGTTTGCCCACGATGTTCGAGCGGCCGATGATCACCGCGTGCTTTCCGGCCGGATTGATTCCCGACTTCTCCAGAAGCAGCATCACGCCCCACGGCGTGCACGGACGGAAGCCGTCCTCCCGGCCGATCAGCAGTTTGCCGACGTTGCGTTCGCAGAAACAGTCCACATCCTTGGCCGGATCGATCGCGGCGATCACCGCCTCCTCGTCGATCTGCGGCGGCGGCGGCGACTGCACCAGAATCCCGTCGATTCCGGGATCGCGGTTGAGTTCATCGATCAGCGTCAGCACCTGCGCCATCGTCGCGTCGGCCGGGAGAATCCGTTTGTCGGAGCGGATTCCAAGCTCTCCGCACTTCTTCTCCTTGGCGCCGACATAGACTTTCGAAGCCGGGTCGTCGCCGACCAGAACCACCGCGAGGCCGGGAACCTTCCCGGCGGCGCGAAGTTGTTCCACCCGTTGCTTCGTCTCTTCGTTCACCTGCGCCGCAATCGCTTTGCCGTCAATGATTCTGCCCGCCATAAAAAAACCTCATCTGTTGATCCACACACCAGCCATATACCGCCCTAAAACGGCGGGATTGACAGAAAATAAACCGGGTTCGCAACCGGAAATCCGGCCACCGGACGATAGCCGGGATACGGAACCGGCGATTTCGACAGAATAACCGGCCGGTTCTCCCGGACAAACTCCATCATGGACGCATGGTAATCGGGGTAGACCCGATCTCCCCAGTCCACGTACATCGGATGCGCCGACGGCCGGTCCGGAAAGAACCGGCAGAAGAGCGCGTTCTCGGTCATATTCAGGTAATACCGGTCGCGCAACGGCTGGGGAACCCGCTCAAATCCGGCCTGCAGGCTTCGAAAATAATGGAACTCCTGCGGGAACATCAACACTCCGCGCAGCCCGGGAATATCCGAACATCGCCGGGTTGAAATGTATGACAGCCGCATGGCGGCGGCAAACACCCGGTACCCGATTTCGAGCCCCGGCAATATCAGCATCACCGAAAGGACCAGAATCCGCGCCTCTTTTCCCCAGGAATTCTGCCACACCTGCTCCGCGGCATAGGCCAGTACGCCGAACATCGGCACCGACGCCCAATAGAGATGCCGCACGCACGGCACCGGGAAAAACTGGTGCCACGACGCCAGCCCCACCAGCACCGCCGCCGCCAGCGGCAGATACCGTTCCACCTCCCGGCGGGAATAAAGCGAGCGGCAGCACCAGAAGAACAGCCCGAGGGAAAACAGCGGAAAAACGAGGAACCCTTCCGGCGGGAAGAACGTCACCAGCAGCTGCCGGATCGACCCGGAGCCGCCGCGTTCCATTCCGAACTCCGACACATAGATGAAATTCTGCCGGAGATAATCCGGCCACGCTCCGCAGACAGTGAGATAGACCGCGAGAAACAGCGGCACACAGAGCGCCCCGCCGGACCAGATTCCCAGATTGCGGAAAAAACAGCGCCACGCCAGCCGACGGCTCCACGCTTCGAGCGCCAGCGTGAGAACGGCGGCGATCACCAACACGAATCCGCAGGGCTGGCGGAAACCGAAGGCCAGCCCCGCCGCGAGACCGCAGCCGAACAGCGACCGCCGGGAGCCGCCATCCAGATAACGCACCATCAGCGTCCCGCCGAGCAGCATGAAAAAGAGCGCATAGACCGAGGACCACGGGTGCATCGGAACCAGGTAGAACGGCGCCAGCCCCCAATACAGCGCCAACGTCAGCCAGCGGAACGGCACGGAGAGAAACCGGCTCCACAGCCGGTCCAGCTCCACCGCGCAGAGCCCGTAGAAAACCACGGTGAGCAGCTTGATGACCAGAATTTCCCCGCCGAACAGCTTCACCGCCGCCGCCTGGAGAAAGGTGGAGAGAAATCCGTACTGGTTGAACGAATCGCGGAACAGCACCATGCCCGCCGCCACATCCATCGCCGGTTTGAGCATCACTCCGTCGTGATGCATATCGACGCTGAGAAAGGCGAACGGCGCAAACAAGAGAACGGTGATTACGAACAGGAGCGGGCGGTATCGGTCGAGCCACGGCCGGGAATCCGCCGTCTCCTTCGCTTCGCAATTCCGCTCCATGGTGAACCTCGGTTGGCTGAAGATGTTCCAGATGTCGCTTTAAGGTACCACCGATTCAGCGAGGTTTCAACGGAAAAACCGTATTTTCCGCCAAAAACCCCGCTCAATCGTAGAACGAATAGCGCCGAACCAGATAATTGCTCAGGAAACTGGTCAATTCGATCCGGCGCGGCGGCGGCAGCGACGGGTGGCGTTCGATGATGACCAGCAGCTCCGCCGCGGTCGGAAACACTTCGCGCCCGATCAGCTTTTTGCGGCGCAGCTTGCGCAGCAGCCGGCGGTACTCCTTCTGCGCCTTGCGGCGTTCCGGAGTCAGATGGTCGTTCGGGCGGCGGCGGCGGCGATGGAGAAGCAGCCAGACCGAGAAGCCGAACAGGAATCCGATAAGCGTTCCCCAGACCGGATGGGTGACGAAATAGACGATCCACTCTCCGATCAGCGACAGCGCCGCCATGGAGCCCTCCGCCAGGTGGCCGCGCCGCAGGCTGCTCAGCACTTCGAACCAGGCCAGCCGCAGATAATCGCTGCGGCTGCGGATGCCCTCTTCCCACGAGTCGGGACGCGGCGTGGCGGCGGTCACCGTCGGCGGCGTGGTGTCGACCACGACCCAGCGCTTGTTCTGCCGGTCGTAGGCTTCGACCCAGGCGTGGGCGTTGCCGTAGCGGGCGAGGAAATATTTCCCCGAAGGATGGCGTTCGTTGCAGATGACGCCGGTCACGTAACGGGTGGGCACCCCGGCGCTGCGCAGAATCAGCGCCGTCGCCGAGGCGAACAGTTCGCAATGCGCCTGCCGGTGTTCGGTCAGGAAATATTTGACCGGGTCGCTCCGCCGCCAGCGCGGCCGGAAACGCCCGTTCTCGGGAGTCGGAATATTGTTGACGGCGCTTCCCGCCAGGCGGCCGACCGTGCGCATTCCCATGCGGAATCCCGGACGGCGTTCGAAGCGGCGCTCCATCTCTTCGGGGACCGCTTTCCGCTTCGGCTGGTAATCCTCCATCCGGATCGCTTCGGATTTCGGGCCCTTCCAGTCCAGCGTATACTTGAACTTGCTGTCGAAATAATCCTGAAGTTTCTGGAACCGTTCCGCATCAGTCGGATACCGCGCCAGTTTGAGTTCGTCGGCGATTCCGTCGATCACCGGCTTGATCTCCCCGGGGATTTCGAGGAACTCGCTGCCCGGTTTGTCCGGCAGCTGCATGGCGCTCTCTTCGTCCCTGGTCTCGGTGTAAGTGGTATAGCCGCCCTCGCGGACGAACGCCTCGACCTCGATCCGGCCGTCCCGGAAGCGCAGCACACGCGAGGCGATGAGCGCCAGGGATACCGTATCTCCTGGAATCAGAAGGACATTGCCCTGAAGCGATTCATCCGGATAGATGTCCCATTTGTTCGGCGTCTTCTCCATCTTGGTCAGCGAATAGAGCTGGTCCGCGGAGAGCGAACTTTCGGAGATGGTGGTCGGCAGCGGCGTCCCCAGCGCCTCCTCGGCGCTGTGCCAGATGCCGCGCTCGTAGCGATAGAAGGAGCGGCTGCGCAGATAACCGGGCGCCTCGTCTCCGACCACGCGCAGCGCCACCTGGTCCGACATGGAGAGAAATTCAGGCGACATGCCGAGCATGAGGTTCGGAGACGAGCCGAACTGCATCATGTTCCCGCCCGCTTTGTAGAGCTGCCGGATGCCGACGCGCAGAAGCGCATTTTCCAGATTGCGGAAGAGGTTCTCGTTCTGGCGGTACCCCAGGTATTCCAGATAGACCAGCCCGAAAATCCCCGCCAGTGCCGAGAGAAGAAGAACCGGGCGCCGCCAGTCCGCCCGGCGCGCGCCGGAACGGCTGCCGAACAGGATCGCCAGAATCGACAGCGCCATCGTCCCGCCGAAAAACCACGGGAACGCGGAAACCAGCTTGGAGGCTTCTCCCATCCGTTCCGAGGTGATCCCGTCAAGCCGGATGTCGCCGCCAAGCCCGAAGGCAAGCATGGCGGCCGCCGCGGCCATGCCGATCGCGTGACCGCGCCGCCGGAACCCGGCGGCGAGCGCTCCGAGGTAAAGCACAAAAGGAACCGACAAACTCGGGCGCGAGAAAATGGCCATGAAGCCGAACCGGTCCTGCTTCAGGGGCGCCAGGTAGTTGCCGAAGAGCGTGATCGCCATCGCCAGCACGGTGAAGTAAATCACCGACCGGTCGCTGATCCGCCAGCCCCGCGACCGGATCGCCGAGAAGGCGAGCAGCAGAATCGTGATCACCGTGATGTGCGGGAGATCCGACACCATGCTGAAATAGAACGCCGCCGGCAGCAGGATCGCCGCCGCCCACAATACGATTGTCCGGGATTGATCCATGCGTTACAACTCCCTCACCATGCCGGACTGGATCGCCTTCGGAGAGAGCGCGAACCAATCCGGCGGCAGGTCGGCCGGGGGCCGGTCGGCGACCAGGAACACCCGCAGCGAAACCCCGCTTTCCCGTAACTTATCGACGAATTTCCGGCGCGCCTTGTCATCCCCGATGAGGATGACCACCGCACCGCCGACTTCGGAAAGATCGCGGAACACCTCCGACTCGAGCTGTTCCAGCGCCGGAACCGGCGAAGCGTCGATTCCGCTTAAAATATCGCAGACCGCATCGAAACTGGTGGTGCCGCGCCCGGTTTCGAGCCGGTGCAGCTCGGGCCCCACCGCAAAAAGCTCGACCGCCGCCTCCCCGCGGGAGAAATACTCGGCCAGCGCCGCGGTCAGCTCCAGCGCCGCCTCCAGCACATCGGAGTCTTTCTGCTTCCGCCGCATTTTCGTCCAGAAACTTTTCTGCGGCACATAAGTATCGGTCACCAGGGCGATGCGTTTGAGCTCGTCTTCTTCGAACTCCTTGACCACGAACGAACCCATCCGGGCGGTTCCCGGCCAGTCGATCCGCCGGATGTCGTCGCCGTCGCGGTAATCGCGCACCCCCATCAGCTCCATCGACTCGCCGATTTTCGAATAGCGCGCCATGCCTTCCGACTGGTTCCGGGCGCCCAGCGGCAGCGTGAATTTGGTGAGCGAGGTGAATGCCGGATAGACCGCAAGCAGCCGGGCGTCGCTCCGCCAGCGGCAGCTCCATTTGACCAGATTGAACGGGAAACGCGACTCGATCCGGGTCGTATAGATGAGGTAGCGGCCGCGCCGTTTCGCATGGACCACGCTCTCCAGCCGGGTCTCCGCCTTCGGCGCCAGCACGCCGATCGCCGCGTGTTTCTCAATCACCAGACCCGAGGAGTAGTTGAACGGGTCCGCCCAGAGATCCCAGGCCGGGAACCGGCGCCGGTTGCGCACCACGAAATGGACCTTGAACGTCGATTTGGCCCGGACCCGGTCCGGCATCAGCCGCACCAGGTCGATCCGCGGACGATACCAGAGCCCGAGGAAAAAATCGACCAGGAACACCGCGAGAAAAATCAGCACCATGAACCGCATCGGGGCGTCCATCGCCACCGAGGCGTAGGCGGTCAGCATCGCAGCCACCGGCAGCAAATAAAACGCCGGCGGCGAAAGAAACAGACGCGAAATCCCGATGATCCACGCAAACAGCGCCAGCGAACTGGAGCGGTACTTGCGATGCGTTCCGTTGCGGAGCGCGTTGAACTGAAACGTCTCCGGACCGTCCAGGAACCGGCTCATCTTGCGCTGAATATATGCTTCCAGATTGAATTTCACTTCTTTTCCTTTGCCTTTTGCCAGCCGGGAATCCGGTAATTGACGGAAAAATCGATCTCGCCGTCCAAGCCGAAATCGGCGGGGTCCACGGAACGGCTCAATTTCTTGTAGCCCTGCCCGGACGGACGGCCGGAAACCGAGAGCTCCAGCAGGATGTCGCCGCCGGTCTCCTCCTCCGCCCGAACCCGCAGCGTGCGGCATTCGAAATCGCGCAGGAACTCCACCATTTTACGGCTCACTCCTTTTTCATTCACGAGATAGGGTTCCAGCGTCTCCAGCTTCAGCGTCTGCGTGCCGATCGAAGTCAGCTCCGCCGAAACCAGCGAGGGGGCCTTGCCGCCGGGGTCGAGATGCCAGAGCAACATACCGTCGCCCCGGCCGCCGACGAGGTCCGGAGCCAGCCCGAACGCCTTCAGGAGCCCGGCCCATTCCAGACCGCGCACCACCACGCCCGCCTCCGCCGCTCCGGAGCCGGAATGGAAGGAGAACGGCGCCGAAAGCCGCGCCCGGCCGCCCCATACCGTACCGCCCCCGCTCAACACATCGCATTCACCCGGACGCGGCAGCCGGAACGCCAGTGCGCCGTTCTCAACTTCAACCGGACCGGCCGAAACCGAATCGAACCGGATTTCTCCGCCCGGATTCCGGTCTTCCGCCTCCCCCTCCGCCAACCGGAGAGTGCCGGAAAGTCCGGAAAAGGCGAACCCGTTTCCGGTCAGCGCCGCCTTTTCCGGCGTCAGTTCGCAACTCCACCCGGTTTTTTCCGGGAGCAGTTCGAACGCTCCTTTTGCCGAGAGCCCGCCGGAAAACGCCGCTCCGGCAAGCACCGGGAGCAGCCCGCCCAGTTCCAGCGGCGAAGTCAGCGTCACCGGATTGAGCGTAAAATCACCGGCAAGATGCCACCGGCCGTTCCGGAAAAGCCGCCCGTTCCAGAGCAGCGAACCATCCGGCCAGAACGGCGAGGCCGCCTTGCCCGATCCATTGAAAACGCCGTTCTCGAAATCGAGTTCTCCGCTGATTTCGCGGACCAAACCGCCGGGCAGCACCACTTTTTCGGCCAGCAGCGTACCGCCGCCGCAAACCTTGTTCTCTTTCCATTCCAACGGCAAATTGACCGAAATGTTGTTCACGGCGATTCCATTTTCGCGGAACCTGCCGCCGGCGACGATGAACCGCCCCCGCTGGTCCCCGGCTCCGTCGGTCACGTTGAAAGTCAGTTTGTCCGCCGCCAGCTCCCGCGCCGCCGAACCGTCCCCCTGGCGGGCTCCGAAGCTGCCGAGGACCGCGTCCAGCCGGGCGAGATGCGAGTGGTCAAACTGCGCCCCGACATTCAGCGAGCCGAATTTGCCGCCGAAATCACCCACGGAAACCACGCCCGCCGGCAATTCCAGGCCGGTTCGCCACACTTCGGGAAGCAGCCCGGCATCGCGCAGCTCACCGCTCCAGGTCATCTTGCCTTCCGGCACAGAGAATTTACCGCCGAAAACGGAAAATGCCAGTTTTTTCGCCTCCATCCGCCCGAGAAAATTGTCCCCCGGCGTCAACGCGTTGCGGTCGAATTTGAGATGGAACGCCGGCTCGGCCGCGGAGAGTTCGCACTCCGGGTAACGGAAGAGCCCGTCTTCGGCGCCGCCGTCCGCCCGCAGGGCCTGCACCGCACCGGTGGAAGCCAGCTCGGCATACCCGGAAACCCGGAAATTCCGGAACTCGCCGGAACCGAACATCGATTGCACGGGGTTGACCCTCCGCACTTCGAGCTGCCCCTCCACCCGCAGCGGGAACACATCGCCGCCAAGCGGATCGAAACCGGTGTGGAAATTCCCCGAAACGCCTTCAAGTTTCAGCTTCGGCACGCCGCCGCCGTACAGATTGACGCCGCCGAATTCCGGTTCCAGCGTCAGTATCGCCGACTTCTCGCCGGGCTGCCGCGAATAGCGGAAGGAAACCAGCGCATTGGACGCGCTCCACGCGCTTTCCGGGTCCGGCCAGTCGAGCTTGCCGCTCTTGATCAGGCCGGAAAGTTCGAAGCCGGAGGATTCCGGGCCGGTGGAACCGAAGCTCCAGCTCCCGGCCAGCGTTCCCGGCTGAATGACCAATTCGCGCGGGTTGCCCGGCGCGCTGAAGTGGAGCGAATCGAAACCGAACGAAAATTCGATCCCGCCGCGCGAACGGGTTCCGCCGCCGGAAATCCGCGGCGAACGCCAGACGCATTCGAAATCGCCGAACGGCAGTTCGCCGCTCCAGCGGATCGCCCGGTCGGAACTTTCCGACTGCCGGAAGATCCAGCTTCCGTCATTGCGGTCGTAGTGACCGTCGATCCGCATCGCTCCATTCATCTCCCCCGAAGCCGGAGCATTGACGATGGAAAACCGGATCATCGAGTCGGCGCCGCCGGAGACGGTCAGCGCCCCGAGCGGAAATTCGATCGGCCGCAGCAGTGCGGTCTCGGGCAGGACCACTTCCCACGGCCGGTTCCGCCCGTTCCAGCGGAACGAAGCCCGCGTTCCCGGAGAAATCGCCCAGGCGCCGCCGGAAACCGTCGTGTCTTTCGGAAAGGTCAATTCCCCGGCCAGCGTCCCGTCCGGCTCCTCGCCGCGCTTGAAGCGAAGCCTGAGCCTGGCATCCACATTAAACGGCCCGGAGAGTTCCAGTTCCGCCGGAATCCGGCTCTCCAGCAAATCCAGCAGATCCGGCGCCACCTGCCCGCGCAGGTCGAGCTCGGCGCGCCGGGACGCAACATCATATCTGCCGGCGACGGCGAATCCGCGGCCGGGAAGCGTCAGCGACATCTCGTACCCGCCGTCCGCAGCGCGTTTCAGAAGGAAACGGAATTCGCAGGAGAGCCGACTCCCCCGCACCTCCCGAACCAGGATGCCGGAGGCGGTGAATTCCGGAAGCGGCGTCTCCGCCGACGCGACCGCGGCAAGCAGCGGCCACAGGCAGGAGAGGTCCGAAATTTCCACGCCTTGCGCCTGCACGGACTCGACCCGGCCGTCTCCGCCGAACCGGATCTCAGCGCTTTCGCAAGCGGCGACAATCCGATTCTCCGCCTGAAAAACCAGATGTCCGGCGAGCACCCGGCCGGGAGCCGTCTCCCGAACCGTACCGGCCTCAAGGCCCGGAATCGCCCCGCAGATCCGCGCCGTAACGCGGACCGGAGACGTTTCATAACGATACCACAAAAACCCGCCGACGGCAGCTACGGCCGCGACGCCGAACCCGACGGCAATACGGAAAACGTGCTTTTTCATGCCAGAAGCCTCCTTCCGGCGGGCCCGTATTCGACCGTGCGGACCGAAGTCCATTCCCCGTCGTCATTCCGGAACCGGAGACGCCCGTTTTCAAGCCCGAACCGGCCGGCGGCGAAATCATCCGCCGTGCGCGGCAGGACGATATGGTCGCCGCAGAACTTCAACCGTTCCAGGTTGGCCTCGGCCACTTCCCGGAGCCGGTCGCGATAGGGTGCGCGGGTACGCGCAACACGCACATGTTCAAGCGATTCAACCGTTTCCCCGTCAAATTCAACCGGCATGGAAACCGAAACGCCGAGCACCGGCCCGGAATCCATCTCCGCCTCGCCGCTGCCTTCGAACGGCTGGGCGAGAATCACACTGCTGCGCAGCGTCGGATGCCCGGCGACAATCGCGGTTTCGACCGGTCGGTAGTGCAGCCCGGCGAGAATCCGCCGCCCGTCCACTTCACAGGTAAGGTCGCCCGGATGCACATTGAGGCACGGCATGTCGGCGGCGATGTTGCAGAGCGGAATGAATCCGGCCAGCACCCCGAAATCGACGTTCCACGGTGCAATCAGCCGGCGCAGCGCCTCGGTCCATTCGGCGCGGATGGCGCGGCGGCGCTCCGAGACAAGCGAAATCGCCTCCTCGCCGCGCGCGGCGTAAAAGGCACGGATATCCAGCTCGGCGAGCGGAATCTTCCATTGCATGGCAATTTCCCGCGCCCGCCCGGTCTCCGGGGCGTCGGTCACGATCAGCGCCGGAACGAAATGACAGCCGGGCGCAGCGGCATGATAACGCAGCAGCGCTTCGGCATTGGTTCCGGAACCGCTCATGAAGAAAGCGGCCCGCGCCGGACGCTCCGCGGCTCCGGGAAATAAATTTTTTATCATCAAAAAATGCTCTTGTTCGGAACCGATACGGACACGTTCGAAACGGAGCGGCCGCCCCCTCCCCGGGAAACGCCGGACAAACTCCGTTCTCATCCTATCTTTAAAATGCCGTTTTTTTCGGATTCTTCAAGTAAAATCCGCTTTTTTTTTGCAGTTCGACACGATTTTTATTTGCTTGTCCATCAAACACGGTTATATTTTAAGCAATCGAGAGGTTTTCCAAGGAACACTCATCCTGCACTCATAGATACACGGGAGGTTTTGCAAATGAGCATATCGAGAACATTCAAGTCCGGCCTCGTTCTTCTGGCGCTTGTCGCCGCCTCCGGCGTCTTCGCCGCAGCACCCTGGTTCGCGAACGGACCGAAACGGGATATCGTCACGCTGGTCGTCACCGGCAACTATCAGAGCCCCCGGCTCATGGCCGAGCTGATTCTCTATGAAAGCCGTCAGCCCTATCTCCTGCTGCCGACCCCGGAAAGCAAAGATCAGCGGATCATCTACGTACAGGCCAAAGGCAACGCCTACCAGATTCCCGAAAAAGACCTGGCGCAGTTCGTCCAATTCCTGAAACTGAGCCGCATCGTCGTCCTCGGCGATGAACGCTACGTCCCGGCAAAATACCTCGATCTGTTCGACAAGACCATTCCGACCGTCCGCATCCAGGGCGAAGACTGGAACCGCATCGCGGACCAGACCACCCTTCTGCTCGGCCTCAGCAACCTCGGCGGAGACTACAAAAGACTCCGCGACGACATTCTGAGCAAGGGCAAACTCCTTCGGCCGTCGCCGCGCACCCACCAGGAACTCAAGCCGGTGGAGAAGAACCCGGCCGCCGCCGATGATGTTGCGGTGGAAAATGTCGAGCTCTCCGATCCGGCCGCCTCCGCCGCTGCTGCCGCCCCGGAAGAGGAACCCGCTAAATAAGGTCCAGGCATGTTCAATTATTTCAAGATCAGCATCAACGCCTTCAAAGAGTCGGTTCGCGAACCGATCTATTTCCTGATGCTCCTCGCAGCGCTCGTCCTGATCGGGATCTACCCGTCGGCGGCGCTTTTTGTCTTTTCCGAGCAGCTCAAACTGGTGGTCGACAGTTCAATGGCCACCAGCCTTATTTTCGGCCTCATCGTCGCCGTGCTCTGCGCCTCGCACACCGTTGCGCGGGAAATGCGCAACGGCACCGTGCTCCTGCTGCTGTCGAAACCGGTCTTCCGCTGGTCGTTCATCCTCGGAAAAATCACCGGAATCGGCGGCGCAATCACCCTCTTTACGTTGCTCTGCAACATCGCGACGATCATCTCGGTCTATATCGCCACCGATCAGTTCCGACTCGACTGGGGCATCTTCCTGCTCTATTTCGGAATCCTGATCGCCGTCTGCATCGTCGGCATGCTGTTCAACTTCTGGCGCGGCAGCTCCTTTCCCGAAGTGGCGACCTACGCCGCCACCCTCCTCATCCCGATCTACGCAATCATCTGCGTGGCAACCCGGGAACGGCCGACGCTTTCCCTCGCCGACCTCTGCTGCGCCCTGATCCTGCTCAACTTCGCCGTCGTCGCAATGTCCACCCTCGCCGTGGGTTTCGCCACCCGTCTCGACATCGTCGCCAATTTGTCGGTCTGCACCGTGGTCTTCTTCCTCGGCCTGGTCTCCAGCTACCTGTTCCAACGCGACACCGGATCGGCGTTCCTCAACACGATCTGCAAATTCTGTTACGCCGTTCTGCCCAACTGGCAGTTTTTCTGGCTCGCCGACGCAGTCGCCGTCAACCGACCAATCCCATTCAGTTATATCGTAGGCAGCTTCGTCTACGTCATCCTCTACATGGCCATCTGTTCCATCTGGGCAGTCGCCATCTTCCAGAACAAAGAAATCGCCGGCGACAATCGCGTCTAGCGTTTTTCAGTCTTCCCCATCGTGGGAATCGGAGGGGGCGCTTCGCCCCCCTCCAAACCTCCTCCCGACCGGCAGGGTGCCGGTGCCGCGACCAGATCCGCATCAAATGCTGCGCATTTGACGCTCCGACTAAGAAATTCGGGGGGTAATTCGAGGTTCCGGAGGGCGCAAAATACCGCTCCCTCCGGCGCGTCTTGCCCTTTTTTTAGGGCAAGACGGCCTCCTTCCGCCTGTTTTTGCAGGAGGAGTGAGAACTTACCGTAAGACCGTTGCCGGGGTGATTGGTGGTTCTGCTCATGTGGAGATCGATACGAGGACTTGGCAGGCTTACGAAACGTTCATGGCCGGTTGCGGCGAGATCGTTTTTGTGGGTCGCGCCTGGCGTGCGGCTTTGCGGGCCCCTGGCCATGCACGACCCACGAAAACGAACTCGCGCCAGATGGCCGGGAATCTTCAGCGAGGACCTATCGGTTATACTAAATGGCCTGCCAAGCCCTTGTATCGATCTCCACATGAGCGTAACTACTGCGCAATTTCGCAACTGTCTTGCACCCGGCATACCAACTTCCTGCAAAAACAGGCGGAGGAGTGCCGTCTCGCCCCCCAAAAGGGGCGAGAGGTGCCGACGGAGCGGTATTTTGCGCCCTCCGGAACCCCGA
>CAYSZM010000015.1:0-49816 GCA_964435365.1 uncultured Victivallis sp.
GAGATCCTGCCCGGCAAGACCATTCTCGAAGCGCTGAACTCCGACCTCGTCTGCGATGCGATCAACGTTGCGATGCGTGAACTCTTCCAGCAGATCGCCTACGGCCGCACCCAGACCGCGTTCAGCGAGGGCGGGCTGCCGATCGGCGCCGGTCTCGAAGACCTCGGCAAGGGCCTGCGTTCGCAGGTCGGCACGATGTTCTCGACCCTCGAAAAGGGGCCGCGCTACCTCGAAATGGCCGAAGGCTACGTGCTCGAACTCGGGCTCGACGCGAACAGCGAAATCATCGGCTACAAGTTCGTCCACCTCGGCAAGATGATGGACGCGATCCGCAAGGGCGTCGCCCCCGCCGAGGCCTATACGGCCAACGTCAAGAGCTACGGCCGCTTCGATGAGGCCGTCAAAAAGATCGACCCGCGCAAGGAATAAGGAGTTCTCGACAATGAGCGTGAAATTTGAAGGATACGAGCGCCGGATCGCCAAAATCGAAAAAGCGCTGAAAGAATACGGCATCGAGTCGCTCGAAGCCGCCCGCGACCTCTGCCTCGCGAAGGGCGTCGACGTGGACAAGATCGTCCGCGACGTCCAGCCGATCGCGTTCGAAAACGCGGTCTGGGCCTACACCCTCGGCGCGGCCATCGCGATCAAGAAGGGTTCGAAGAACGCGGCGGAAGCCGCCGAAAACCTCGGCCTCGGGCTCCAGGCGTTCTGCATTCCGGGTTCGGTTGCGGACTCCCGCCTGGTCGGCATCGGCCACGGCAACCTCGCCGCGATGCTGCTGCGTGAAGAGACCAAGTGCTTCTGCTTCCTCGCCGGCCACGAGTCGTTCGCCGCCGCCGAAGGCGCGATCGGCATCGCCAAGACCGCGAACAAAGTCCGCAAGGACCCCCTCCGGGTCATCCTGAACGGCCTCGGCAAGGACGCGGCCTACATCATCAGCCGCATCAACGGCTTCACCCACGTCGAGACCGAGTACGACTACTACACCGGCGAACTTAAGATCGTCGAAGAGCAGGCGTTCTCGAAGGGCCCGAAGGCGGCGGTCAAGTGCTACGGCGCGGACGACGTCTCCGAAGGCGTGGCGATCATGATCAAGGAAGGCGTCGACGTTTCCATCACCGGCAACTCGACCAACCCGACCCGCTTCCAGCACCCGGTCGCCGGCACCTACAAGAAGTGGGCGATCGAGAACGGCCGCAAGTACTTCAGCGTCGCCTCCGGCGGCGGCACCGGCCGCACGCTGCATCCGGACAACATGGCCGCCGGTCCCGCCTCCTACGGCATGACCGACACCATGGGCCGCATGCACGGCGATGCGCAGTTCGCGGGATCTTCCAGCGTTCCGGCGCACGTCGAGATGATGGGACTCATCGGCATGGGCAACAACCCGATGGTCGGCGCTTCGGTCGCCGTCGCGGTTGCGATTTCCCAGGCGAAATAATCCGCATCGACAAGAGCGGGGTTCCGGGTGAAAATCCGGAACCCCGTTTTTTTCCGCCTGTCCGGCCCTGTCCGGGATCTGATCTGCAAGCAAAAGCCGACGTCCGAATCACTGAATTCAAACGTCGGCGCATAGTTCCGATTTCCGATCAACGCATGCCGCTGCGGTCATTCCTTTCGATCCGCCGGAATGAATTGGGGGGGAGGATAAATTTCCGATCATTCCACCGGCACTCGCGGGTTTCGCCGGTATAATTGCAGAGAATCAGCGCTTCATGCCCTTCCGAATCCCGCCAGCGGCTGTGCAGCACGGCGGGAAGCGGTTTGGTCACGGATTTCAGCTGTTCCTCCTTCGTGAAAATCATCCGCTGGCTGAAGGAAACCTCGACCTGATCGCATTCCAGAGTTTCCGGTTCCAGCATTTCACCGTCGAAGAGGTACTGCCGGTTGGCGTAATAGAATTTCGCCCCTGCGCAGATAAACTCATACAACGGCCTGATCCGGCTGCTGCTGCTGTGTTCCGGCGTCAGATTGGCGACCATCGGCTGCTGGCCCCAGATGATTCCACGCGCGAATTCGACCTGAAACTGCAACGGAAACAACGTAAGCCAATCCTTTTCCTTCTCCAGCCTGCCGTCGGTCGGCCATAGCGTGTCGAACGGCGGAATTCCGTCCGGAAGCGCGTAAGTTCCGAACACCGGCAGAATCCCGTGGTAAACCGCGCTGAATGCCGGTATATAGTTCCATTGCGGCGTACAATTCAACCGTTCCGCGCTGGAATCGAGCGCGATCACCGAATCGAACAGATCCATGTACGCTTCGTTGCACTCTTCCGTACAAAGTTTGAGTCCGGGAAAGCGCATTCGCAGATGCGTCAGGAATTCGCGGAACCCGGCGACCTGATAGCCGCCGCCGCCGGGAGTGTGGTTGTGGCGCGGATTGAAGCAATCCTCGTAACTCGCACAGCCGATCATATCCAGATAAACACCGGGGAGCCCGGTGCCCGCCAGATGTTCGACTTGTTGTTCCAGCCGCTGAAAGAAGGGCTTGCCTTCCGAACAGATGAAACCGAGACGGTGTTTGTTGAACACGTTGAACGGCACAGCCCGCAACGAACCGTCACGCAGGATCACAATCGACTCCAAGCCGCCGTCCTCAAAGGTCGGATTATCGACATCCCAGCACATGCCGTTCGTATAGACCTGGGTGAAGATGCCCCGCCGGTTCAGCCGTTCGACGGTTTGGCGGAAACACTCCTCCCCCTCGCGCGGCGGCCAGTAGTTCGGATAATCGGTGTCGTAGGGGTTGTGATGCCACCAATACCAGTCGAGCGCCACCGGAATACCGGCATCCTCCATCAACTTTTCGGCGGGAGCGGCGACATGCTCCGCGGCCCCGCGGTTCCAGAGCCAAATGCCGATATTGCGCAGCGTGGAATGATCCCGTTTTGCCGTCGCCCACGACTGGCGGCGGCCCCACTCCCGGTAAATCCGGGCGGCCTGATACCAGCCGCCGCGAAACGCGGCAACCGAGTTTTCGTAATCCGTCTTGAAATGGAGACGGCCCCCCTCCTTCGGCAGCGCCGGCGTATGAATCGCGTTGTAACGCAAAGACATGGAACCGGGCAGTCGCAAAAACTCGAACTGCTTGTTGTTCCATTTCGGGTCGCGATGATCGAAATACGTACCGTTCCGTTGATCATAAACCGCGACATACTGCATGGTCTTGTAGATACGGGATTCGAGGACGCCGAAGGGCAGATTCTCCACGGCAGCCGTTTCCACGCCCTGATTGACCGGCATGAAAATCCGCGCCCCGGAAGAGGCGTTGACCGTGGCCGACGGGAAGACGACCGCGGTGACGGTCGCGCCGTCCTCCATAACGCCTTCGACCTCAATCCGGCCGACCATGCGATTCGCATCGGCGGATCTCCAGACGACCGTAATCTGCCAGGCCCCCTTCCTCCAGCGGAGGCGGACCGCGCCGTCTTCTCCGGAACGCTCCGGAGCCGCGCAGTCCGCCGGAGCGAGAGCGGTTCCGTTGGAGAAACGCAACTCCCAGCCGCTGACTGCATTGGCGAAATCAAGTTCTCCGGCGGACATCAAACTGATGGAATTCATCGAACACCTTTCCAAAACACTGAAGTATTATCGGGAATCTCGTTGTGACGAATGCCCGCGACATGACCGTCGGCATAAAGAGCGTTATTGCTGCTGTTGGGGTGAACCGGATCGGGTTTGGCCCCTCCGTTCATCGTCATGCTGTAATAATTGCCGCCGAGGATATACCGGGCTTCCATATTCAGGCAAAGTTCGGACGATTGCGTGCGCGACGGAATAATCGACTCCGTCCCCCAATTGCCGGCGCGCTGGTTGAACGCGTAATTCATCGACTTGAACGAACGCTTTGCATTCGAATCGCAGAACACTCCGGCGGCGGCGAGCTGCCGCGCACAATCCTCCTGGTCGGTCGCCTTGACGCCATAATAAGGGGCGATAAACATGTACCACGACACGCCATTATAAACAAACGGCGGCAGTTTGCCACTGTTGTCGTCAGTATAAAACGCGTCATGCTGCCCGAGGGTGCGCAGATTGTTCGCGCAGTTGGCGGTGCGCGCCCGCTCCCGTGCCTGATTCAAGGCGGGCAACAGCATGGCGGCCAGGATCGCGATGATCGCGATTACGACCAGGAGCTCAATCAAAGTAAAACGGGATTTCATTCCATCACCTCCGGTTATTCCACTTCTTCCATCGTCAGGTTCGCAAACTCCGCACGGCCGGCCGCCTGCTGGATTCCAAATGACAGGCTGACCTCGCGGGCATCCGCCGGAACCTTGGCGATCGCTTCATAGTTATCCCAGTCGCGGGAGCCGTACCGGTCTTTCGGCTTCAAGTCTTCAGCCCAGTGGCGGGTACCGTCCGCACGGGTGTAGACGATCATCAGCTTGAGTCCGTAATAGGGTTTCGCCGGCTGTTTCACGTCGTCGAGCCGAATATCGGCGCTGAAAACAATCAGTTTCCCGGCATACGTCTTAAGGTCAAGCGGCAATTCACAGAGCGCCGATTTCGCCGCATCCGAAGAGCCCAGCCGGATTGCGGGAACATTCTTCGGGCCGCCCGCGGCAAGGAACTCCGCACTCTTTGCACCGCTCCATTTCAGGAACGCCTCGGGTGTTGCGGCCAGCCGCAGCGGCTCCGCGCCAAATACGGCGCTGCAGGACAGCAACATCAGAACGAACAGTTTTTTCACGATACCTCCCTCGGATTATTTGACGATTTCATAATACATGGATTCCGCATCGGGACTGACCCGGAACGTCACCGCGCCATCCGCCCACTCGGATTTCACTTCATTCCTGCGCCCGCCGTTGTCGGCGAGGGCGAATACCCGGCGGGGACCGTCGGCCGGAACGGAGACTTCCAGGTCGAGCCTGACGCCGACGACGGGACCGTCGCCGATCTGACAGTCGATCAACCCCGGAACGGTTCCGGAACTCACCCGGGTTGAGGTCCGATTGCGGTTGAACTCGATTCTGAGGTTGTCGAATCTCCCGGCGACAGTCAGCAAATTGGATGCAGAGGAGACAATCGGCTCTTCGGTTCGCGACACCACCACCGCCGCCCCGAAATCGCCGGGGAACGGTTTCGCGACAATCCGGAATTTTCCGACCGACATCTCCGATCCGCCGAAGTTGCCGATAAGAATCATGCCGCGGGGCGAAGCGGCGCGGAAGAACACGTTATCGTCCTTCTTCTCAATCACCGTTTCGGTTTGCGGCGCCGGATTCTTCTTCAGCACCGATTCCGCGGTTTCGTCCCCGGTATCGAGGCCGGACGCCGAAACCACCACCTGCGTTTTCATCAAATCGCGCCATTTTCCGCCCGGAGTCTTCTCCCACGCCCGGTCGAACTGGTTGCGGAACATGGTATGCGGATTGCGCGGCAGGCGCAGCTCCTCGCGTTCGCCGGCCGGTTCGAACATCCGGGTGCGATAGATCAGGGCCGCCGCCGGGAAGAAACCGATCTTGCCCGGATGATTGGTCTGGTCGAACATCGAATTGATCCGGTTCGAATCATAACCGGTCGTCATTCCGTGGATGAAAAGGTGCAGCGCATTCCAGTTCTGGCGCGAGGCGACCACCGCCAGGAGCGGCATCATTTCCACCGTATAATCGCATGGATACGGATAATCATATTCGGAAATCGAAAACGGCTTTCCCGCCGGACGCCAGCTGGCGATTTCAGTCAGCTTGCACTGCGCCGGGGACGCGAGGTATCCCAGCTGGGATTCGTTGCGCACGTACCAGTTGCCGCGGGTGAATTTCCACGGAGTTCCGCGAAACTCCGGATGGTTCCAATAACCGTGCGTATCGGTATAATCGGATTGGGCTTCGCGTTTCAGTCCCGCCAGTCCGCCCCAGTCCATCTGGGTGTCGACCACCAGCGCCCGGACTTTGAGCTCGTTTTTTACAAAGTCCCGCATCTCCCGGCTGTAACGCGAGTCAAGCTCGGTGAGAAAAGCCGCCTTCTCCGCCCAGGAGGCTTGATCCAGGGGAATCGCGCTTGCGTTCTGTCCGCGCCGATACTCCGCCCAAAGCGTTTCGAGTTCGGCGCGATGTGCCGGAGCAAGGCCGCGAATCCGGGCGTCGGTATCGACCCAGGGCCGGAACAGGCAATCCTCGTTGTTAAGCTCGACGCCGAGAACGGCGGGATCTTCGGCAGGAGAGAGTCCCGTATAAGGATTCACATGAAGAAGCACATTTCGTGCGAACTCTTTCTGGAGTTCGATCCAGCGTTTGTCGAAGCGATCGACAAATTTATGCTTCGTGCCGTCGGGAACGCCGTCGCCGGGTTTGAGCTGACGGTTGACCTTGAGCGGCATAATCACATAAATGCCCTCTTCCTTCAGACAATGGAAAAGATAATCGAAGGCGTCCAGCTTTTCGGCGTTGAAGTGCCGGGTATCCTGCCTGGCCGTATCGAGAATGGAGTCGCGCGCATTGCCGCCGTCGAGATTGTGGAACCGAACGACATTCACGCCGTTTTTCGCCAGGCGAAACGCAAGTTTCCGGGCGTCTTCATGATTCAGTTCGAGCGCGGCCCGTCCGCCCATGCCGATGCCGATGAAGCGGATCGGCTTTCCGGTCCCGCTTTCCACGAACTCCTCGCCCCGGGCAATGATCCGGCCGTTTGCGCCCGCCGGACGGGAATTGAGAAACGAAACATCTGTGGCGACTTCACGCAATGCATCGTTCCACTGGAACTCCGTGGGATAGTACTCCGGCGGAATTTCGGGCGATGCCGCGCCGGCGGCTGCTGCGGCGGCCAGCGGGAAAAGTACGCGGCTTAGTTTCATGACCAGGCTCCTTGTCTGTTTTCGTTTGATTTTCTGCTATCAATTATACTTGAATGCAAACGAAAATCAAACAAACCAGGGGGAGCAAAACATTGAAAAGGCAAGTAACGTCACATTGCGAAGTCCGGATCAGATATGCAGAGTTCCGTTGCCCAGCAAGGCGGAGATTTCCACGGCAACAGCCTTCAGTTTCTCCGCCAATTCATCGCGCTGAACGGAAGGGAGCGCATAGCGCCAAGCGCCGCCAAGCGCGGCTTCCAGCTTTCCGGCTTTGAAAATCGGAGCGGCGCAGGCTTCAACACCGAATGCATGATGCCGGAACTCTCCGCGTTTTCGAACGTTGTAGAGCCTGAGGTCCAGTTCGGCGCGGGAAATGGTCCCCTCCCCTTCTTCGTTCCACGGCGGGCCGCTCGGCATGCCGACCTCCCGAATCACCCGACTCAACTCCTCGGATGAGGTGTGCGCCAACAGCATGATGCCAGTAGCGGAACAGAACAGGTCGGGAAAGCGAGGCAATGCCATATTGAGCTGAACACCCCGCTGCGAATTGCTGCCGCAGATCAGCACCCGGTATTTCTCGTGCCGCACTGCGACCAGCATGGAGATATTGTCGCGCAGAGAGGCATCCGCCAGGATCGGCTGGCTGATCTTATAAAGTTCCGATTGAAAAATCGACACCTTCCCGATCCAGACCGCGGTGGGTCCGGGAACATAGCCGCGCGTCCGCGAAACCTGAGACAGGTAGCCGTTCTCCACCAGATCTTTAAGCAAACGAATGCAGGTTGTCTGATTGATTTTCAACGCCTGAACGATCTCCGCGGGGAGCACAGGACGTCCCTGCTTGGAAACAACGTATTCCAGAATGGAGAATACTTTTTCCAGAACTTTGATAACCATAAGAACCAGCTCCCCTCCGTATCGGGTTCACAGCGGCCGTCAGCGCAGCCCGCGTGCCTTGAGCAGCGGAATGACCGTGTGGGCGGCGTTGGTGGTGATCGAATCGACGCCGGTGCCGATCACTTTTTCCAGCTGGAATTCGTCGTCGACCGGGTAGACGTCGACCGCGATGCCGCGGCGCTGGAACTCCTCCGCCTCGGCCGCGGTGACCTCCTGATTCCAGATGCTGACCTTGTCGATGAAATCGTAGAGGTCGGCGCAGGGCGCCTTGAGGTAGCGGAGCGGGAAACTCTGCAGCGTGATCTCCGGCTCCAGCTCCTTCACCAGCCGTAGCTGGCGTGGGTAAAAGGAGAGCACCAGGCAGTTGCCGACCATTCCGCGACGGCGCAGGACGTCGACGACTTTCCGGGTGGCCGCTTCGCGGTCGTCCTTGAGCTCGACCAGCAGGTACATGCCGGGCCGCATCGAGAAGATCAGATCGAGCGTCTCGTCCAGCGTCGGAATCCTGGTCCCGGCGAACTCCGGCCCCTTCCACTTGCCGAAATCCAGCGCCTTGAGCCGGTTGAGCGTATAGCTGAAAACCTCTCCGGTTCCGTTGCTGCAACGGTTTACGGTGGCGTCGTGGGTGACGACCAGCTCGCCGTCCATCGTCATATGAACGTCGAATTCGATCGCGTCGACGCCCGCCTCGATCGCCTTCTCGAACGAGATCAGCGTATTTTCCGGATAGGCCGTTGCGATGCCGCGATGACCGATTACCGCCAGGTTCTTCTTCATTGTTTCTGCTCCTCGGGATACTATTTGCATCGGTAATATAACGGATTTTTTCCGTTCTGTAAAGCGATCGGAGAGAATTTCAGAAATTATTTACGATAAATTCACGATTCTGGGGGGAATCTCTCCGGAAAAAGTTGCATTTTCCGCTTGCAATATCGAACAAATGCTTTAAATTGTTAATAGAACCTTTGACAGTTCAGGGAGGAGGTTACCGATATGTTGTGCGATGTCTGTAAAAAGAACGAAGCGACGATTCATATAAAAGAAATGCACGGCGGGGAGACCCACACGTCCAACCTCTGTGCCGGTTGCGCCGCGGAAAAAGAGAAGAACGGCGAACTGAGCGCCCTGGGGTTCAACCTGGCCGAAATGCTCTGCAATCTCGGCAAGATTTCCTCGGTGGCGAAACCGACGCGGGAGAGTTCGACCGAATTCACCGCGGTCTGCCCGAAGTGCGGCTGGACGCTCCAGAAGGTGCGCGCCTTCGGCGGCCGTCTCGGCTGCCCGGACTGCTATGCCGCCTTCGCGCCGCTGCTGTCCGAAGCGATCCGCAATGTGCACCGCGGCTCGGTCCATCTCGGCAAGCGCCCCCAGTCGATGCCGCAGGACGGCCGCGCCGCCCTCGAGGCGGAGCTGGAGAACCGCCGCCACGAACTCGACGCACTGGTCAAGCGCGAAGAGTACGAGCAGGCGGCGATCTGCCGCGACCGGATCAACCAGCTGAAAGCGCAGCTGGGGAAATGTTCTCCGGGAGAAGCCGGCAATGAGTAACGACATCAACCGCCTCCTGGCGAACCCGGTCAGCTTTCTCGCCGACGCGGGGCCGAACGAGGATATTGCGATCAGTTCGCGCATCCGCCTGGCGCGGAATCTGGCGGGGCACCGGTTTCCGGTCTCCGCCGATTCCGACGAGCTGCACGGCATCTGCGAAGAGGTTGCCCACGCGGCGATTACGTCCGGAGCGCTGGGCTGCCCGGAGTGCTTCAGCTTCGACCCCGAGAACATGGATGAGCTGGACCGCGAACTCCTGCTCGAGCGCCGTCTGGCCAGCCGCGATTTTCTCAACCGCTCGGCCGGAACCCGGCTGCTGGTGAGAAGCGACGAATCCTCGTCGGTGATGATCAACGAGGAGGATCACCTGCGCATCCAGACCATGGTTCCGGGGCTTCAGCTCGAAGCCGCCTGGGGGGTGATCAACGACCTCGACAACCAGCTGGCGACGCGGCTCAGTTACGCCTTCGACGACCGTCTCGGCTACCTGACCTGCTGCCCGACCAACGTCGGCACCGGGATGCGGGCGTCGGTGATGCTGCATTTGCCCGGGCTGGTGCTGACCGGCCAGATCGCCCCGACGATCCAGGGGATCAACAAGCTGAATCTGGCGGTGCGCGGCATCGGCGGCGAAGGGACCGACAACCGGGGGAATCTCTTCCAGGTGTCGAACCAGAGCACGCTGGGCGAGAGCGAAGCACAGATTCTCGAACGGCTCAACACGGTGATCGGCCAGTTGGTGGCGCATGAGAAGAGCGCGCGCCAGCTCCTGCTGCAGCGCGACCAGTTTTCGCTGCTCGACCACGTGGGGCGCTCTTACGGGACGCTGCGCCACAGCTACAAGCTGAGCGGCGAAGAGGCGATCAACTGCCTTTCGGGAGTCCGGGTGGGAGTGGATCTTGGCATGTTCTCGGCGCTGGACATTCACACGGTGAACGAGCTGTTCATCGGGATCGGCGCGGCGCATCTGCAGAAGAGCGCCGGGCGCATCCTCAACGCCGTGGAACGCGACGTCAGCCGCGCCGCGCTCTGCCGGGAGAAGCTCAAGCTCTGAATTGCGGTGATTTGGGCGGGATTATGCAAAAAAAGCGAAGATTCCCGCTTGACAATTGCCGCTCACGGGATATATTAAAAAACATACCGATTCCGATCGGGCGGTTAGCTCAGTTGGTTAGAGCGCTGCTTTCACACGGCAGAGGTCACGTGTTCGAGTCACGTACCGCCCACCATTCCCCTTCCCTCTGATTGAGCGTAAAAGCTCATGCTTTGCATCAAGCTGCATCAAGCTGATTTTTGCTGCTTCCGAAACAACAATTAGAACATTTTTAGAACATGATTTTCCGGTCCGTTGGAAAAAAACACGACCGGAAATTTTTTTTGATTTTTTTCGATGCTTCATTTACTCTATCCTGCTTCAATGTGCCGTTTTCAATGGATTGCACCATGCGGCACCAATAAGCATAAATTGTCATAACACTATTATTTCAATATATTTACAAATATTGAATCCTTGTAAAAACGAGCTATTTTATCTGTAACCCCAAACTATAGGAGGGATAAAATGTTCGATTTACAAAAAGCCGAAGACGAACTCAACGACACTTATGGGATGGCCTTTCTTCTGTCCGGAAACGGAGTCTCCCTGCATGCACGTTACTTTGCGGCGCTGGCCGAACGGTATTTTGCCGTTTGTTTCGACACGGAACGAAAGCAATTCTTCCGTTACAGCCCGGTCCATGGTGTTTGGGGACCGTGGGGAAGCGAAACCATCGTCAACGCGATCTCCGGGATGATCCACGATTATGCCGTCATTCATGAAGATCATCGGGCGCAGATCGAAATCAAGGCAACCTCCGGCTTTCTCGGCAGCGTATTGACGTTTCTCAAGGGAGTGGCGGCATTTCAGTTTTCCAGCTGCAAACGCGACGGTTATTTGTTTCACGCGGCAAACACCATGCTCCGCTTCGACCTTTCGTCCGGACGCTGGCAGACAGAACCGTTTTCTCCAAACTATCGCAGCTTGAACTTCATTCCGATCTCTTACGACCCGGCGGCAACGTGTCCACGGTTCCTCAACCAGTTGCTGGCTCCGGCGATGTCTCCGGCGGACATCGAACTTCTCCAGCTCTATGCCGGACAGACCCTGTTGGGAGCGAACGTCTCACAAACTATCTTGTTGTTGACCGGAACCGCCGGAGGAGGGAAGTCCACCATCGTGAACGTTATCGAAGGATTGGTGGGGCGATGGAACTGCACGGAACTGCGAACGGAATTCCTCAATACTCGCTTCGAAAACAGCCGGATGCTGGGGAAGACTCTGCTGACCGCCAAAGACGTACCCGGTGACTTTCTGAACACCCCCGGCGCACAACGGCTGGGGGAAAGACACGGTGACGCTGGAGTATAAGAACAGCAACGAGGCGTTCGACATCGCCGGAACCTTCAATGCCATCATCACCAGTAACTCGACCTTACTGCTTCGCTTCGAGGGCGACGAGGACGCCTGGCGTCGCAGGTTGCTTTGGGTTCCATATGAAAGACCGCCGGTATCGGCAGAAGAGAGAATCACGGATCTTGATCAGATCCTATTGGAGGAGGAAGGATCCGGCATCTTGAATTGGGCGATGGAGGGTGCACGCAAGCTGCTGCAAAACGGTGGAAAGATAATCCGCGACGACGAACAGAAGCGGCGTATCGACCAACTGATCGCCGGGTCCAGTCCCTATGACACCTTCGTCGCCCGCTGCGTCGTCGGCAACCCGGATCGGGCGATCACCACGGAGGAGCTGGTCCGCTGCTTCAAGGATTTCAGCAAGAAAATGGACTGGACCATCCCCGCGGACCGTAAGGTCGAGAACGAGCTGCCCGGGGCCATGTTCCGCGTTCACGGCGCACACAAGCGGACGGATATTCGGGGGAAAGACGACAAGTATAAGCGAGGCTACATGTACTTCACTGTAATCTCAGGAATCTGACGGCAGCGTCTGTGACCGTCTGCGAGCGTCTGTAAATACTCGAAAATCCCCCCGATCGGCCATTCAACCGACCGGGGGAGAAGGCAAAAAGTTATTCATACGATGCGCGCGTGTCATTACTCGACAGGAGTATTTTGAAGAGAATTTTCATTCAGATCTATTGATCTTTCCAGACTCTTTTGTCCTTGTTTCATCTCCTTTGGAAATTCAAAAAAATGATTGTTTTTTAAAATGGTCATATATCTGCAAAAACAATAGGAGGCGGTATGCTCAGGAAAAGTTTTGTTAGAAACGAAGTCGTGACTCCGAAACGTTTCGCATCATGGCTGAGGGAACAACAACTAGATTACGTAGCGTCGGAAAATCGCAATTTCCTGACGCTTTTCGAAAAACTTCACGGCGCACCGAATGCGAGGGAGGAGGCTTATCTGATTCTCGCCGGAGTCATGACATTTGCCGATGCATCGTACAAAAATGAATTCAACAGCCGGGAATGGGTCGATTTTCTGAACAATGATATCGTCGGAGAATGCGAAGTGGTGAGTCATTTCGACTGGCGGCGTTTCAGCCCTTCGGAATGGGCGGAACTGCTGGGAATGGAGAGTACGGATTCTCCGTTGAAGCGGCACTGCGATTTCACCAAATTCAAAGGAGGCGATTGGGTGAAACTGGTGAAGGATCAAAGCGCTTATGCCACACTTTGCCCATTTGAGCAGCTGGAGCCTGAGGAGCTTGATGAAATTTTACTTGAGCATCCGAAGTTGGCAATAAAAAGCGGTTTGATCGAACCGAAAGCGCTGGTCATGTACAACGAGTTCCCGACCATAGAAGAAGATCCAGATATCCCGTTACAGGTTTTGCCGAAAAGCGAATTTGCCGAAGCAATTCTTTTCTGGCTGAAACACTCCCTGAAAATGTCCGGAACCAACAGCTACGCCTACGCCTGCAGTATCATTTATCAACCTCGAACACTGCTTGTCGTGTTCGCCTCCGATTATGCGGAAGCGAAAAAACAGGAGCTGGCACCAAGTCTCAAGCGTTTCAGCGGATTGACCATACACATTGATGAAATTGATGATTTCTGCTACTAAAGGTTGAATAAAACCTTAAAAGATCATATTTTAGAAGAGAAAAAAGGAGTTGAATTATGAGCGAGCGTAAAAAGACGAAGATCGAGCACGTGGGAAATTTGCCAATCCAGGGATTTTTCGAAGCAGAATCCTGGGCATCTTACCGCGGTAAATCCACGAAAGAGAATTTGAACTGCTGCATCAACGCCAAATATGCAAAAGGGAAGCCCAATGTCGGCGGTTTTCGCAATGAGGATGCCCTGACCGCAGACATTTTGATGACACTCGCATTTATGAAACCGTCATTCCTTGCCGGAATCCTCAACGGATTCTGGCCAAACAGCATACAGGACAATGACGATATTGAAGTACTCGGGCAATCCGGCAACTACTACTACCCTCGCTATTTTGATTTGCCGGATGTCGCTTCCGGCAAACGAGAAGGAAAAGATTTCATCCGTTTGGTTCAGCCGGATGGATGGATCGCCGCGTCAAACGCACTGATTCTGATCGAAGCCAAGGGAATGCGGAAGAATGCGGAGTTCAATTACGCGCAACTGGCCAAGGAATATCTGATTGCCCAAGCCGAATGCGAACACATCGCGCCCTCTGACTCCCGGATTTCGCCTCGAGTTTTGCTGTTGTTACCCGAACATTACGAGGGGGATTTATGGGATCGTTTTCAGGAAGATTGGGAAAACCTGTTTGAGGCAAAAAAAAATAAATGGTCGCAAGGTCAAGCAGAATTGATGCAGAGGTTGATCCCAGAAGAAAAGCGAAAATGCCCGATATCACAGTCGCAGTTTTCTGAAGTCTTCAAAATTTTGACTTATGAGGAATTGTCAACCCATGCGGAAACGGAAGTCCAAAATACAAAGGACAACGATTCTGAGCATAAATTGGCAGAAACACTTTGCAAAACCATCCAATGGCATTTGGCCGACCAGCCGGATGAAGACAACATGCCGCTTTGGTCGCAGTTTCTGGCCGAACTGGCCTCGCAGCAAGTGCCGCTTTATCACTTCTACAACGGCGGGGCCGGATTTGCCTTATTGGAAGAGTACGAGAATCGCTTTTTCAACGAAAACGGAATTATACCGACATGCCGATTCCGTTCGGCAATCGAACGTCAGCGCCGATATATCGAAGGAAGAAAACTCCCCCTGTCCGATGGTCGAGAGTTGACATACGAAACGCTCATCGCATTTGCTCCGGAAGTTCTTTATAACCATTTTGCAAAGATCACAAAGGAAGAGGAACAAACGTCCTCCGCAAAGTTGAACGGGGAATTTTTCAAGGAGAAACGGGACCTCAATACGCCGGATGCAAGCATCGGAGAAATTTACAGTGCGCTGAACCGTGAATATCAGAAATCCCGAGCCAGAAAAACAGATGCGTCATCCGTCAACCCGGAAGCGCTCGGCATTTCCAGGTCCGATGGCCTGCGAAAAGCCCTGAGGCTCTTCAGTTGGAAAAACTGGGACGATTCGGCAAATCCATATCGTTTTTTCTCCTTTGAGCGCAAGGATTTTTTCAATAAAAAGAAATCAGCAAAATAAGGGGAACTGCAATGAAAGAATACGATTGCGAAGCCAAAAAACTTCTGCGGCAATTTACAGCGGAAAAGCTGGACGGGAAATTGGAGAAATTGAAAGACTTTGATTTCCTCGAATTGAAACATTCCAAAGTTTACGGCTGCCCCGGGCGTGGATTCGACTGTGATGACACCAATCTGGCCAGAGCCATTTATGCACTGGTCTGGGGCGATTCGTTCAAAGACTTGACATTCCACAATCAAGGTCGGGGCATGTCTTTTCGAGGCGACACCATGAATTCCTTCCATACCATGTTCGGCAGAGAGTTGAAAAATTCGCCGGGATTGTTTGCAGGGGTCGAAAAATACGCTCCGACCGATATATTCCGCGAACAGGTCAAAGAATTTCACCGGCGTTACCACAGTATCGGAAATTTTGTCGTTTTGCCCAATTTCCCGATAGATAATGGAGACACCATCAATCTCTATCGGGGAACTCATCCGGCGTGGCGGGATTATTTCGATCGTTTCCTGATCCATCTCGATCGCTGTTTCTGTAATGCCCCGGAACAAGATCCAGTTCTGCGGCAACTGGTGGAAAAGAATGATTTCTTTTTTCACGCATTTCAAGGCACAGGAAAGCTGAACCGCCTGGCGGAACTTTGCTTCTGGGAAGATTATCTTGAAAACGATGGTTCTCCCAAGCTTATTTTCGAATTCTATTTTCATTGGAAGAAGTCTGACAACAACAACGCTTATTTCAGTGCGGCAACGCATTACCTTGAGAAGTCACTGCGAATCATCGATCGACGTGCGGACAAGATGATTGCCTGCCTCAAGTATGGATTGTCGCAATCGTCGTGACGAACAATTTGCCTTATTTTCCCCAAAAGGAATTTTCCCTCAGTCAGGAGACAAGTACAGCCCCCGATCGGCGAAATTGCCGATCGGGGGTTTTGCTTGGCAAAAGTTGCCGGGGTCGGCTTGTAATCCTCCTCCGTTCCCGATATATTAGCTCTCATGAGAACGGAAACGCAACGATCAGTAAAGGCAAAACTGCAATATGGCTGGAAATTCGCACAAGGAAATCGCCAACTTTATCTGGGATATCTGCAACCTGCTCCGCGGCCCCTACAAGCGCAACGAGTACCGCAAGGTGATTCTTCCGCTGACCGTGCTGCGGCGGTTCGACGCCACGCTGGAACCGACGAAAGCGGCGGTGCTCGAGGCGTTCGACGGCCTCAAGGGGAAATCGGAAACCATCGTGATGGCGCGGTTGAAAGAAGTCACCGGGGTGCCGTTTTACAACCTCTCCCGGATGACGTTCAAGACGCTGCTCGACGACCCGAACAACCTGGCGGCGAACCTCAACAGCTACATCAACGCGTTTTCTCCCAACGTGCGGAATATTTATGAGCGGTTCGATTTCGGCGTGCAGATCGGCAAGATGGCCGAGAAGAACCTGCTTTACCACGTTGTCAAGACCTTCGCATCGGACCGGATCGACCTTTCTCCGGCCAGGGTCGGCAACATGGAGATGGGGCGGGTGTTCGAGGAGCTGATCCGGATCGGCGCGGAACAGGCGAACGAGGAGGCGGGGGAGCACTTCACCCCGCGCGAGGTGATCCGGCTCATGGTGAACCTGCTGCTGAATCCGGAGGAGGATCTGCACAAGAGCCATGTGGTGAAGACGATCTACGACCCCGCCTGCGGGACCGGCGGAATGCTTTCGGCGGCGGAGGAGTACATCCGCGCCCTGAACGACCAGGCGATGCCGCGGCTGTACGGGCAGGACTGGAACGACGAAGCCTACGCGGTCTGCCGGGCGGACATGCTGATCAAGGGGCAGAGCGAGGACGACATCAAGCTCGGCTGCACCTTCGAGCACGACGGGTTTTCCGGGCGGACTTTCGACTATATGCTGGCGAATCCGCCGTTCGGGGTGGAGTGGAAACAACAGGAGAAGTTCATCCGGGGCGAAGCGGAGCGCCTGGGGTACGACGGCCGGTTCGGGGCGGGGCTGCCGCGGATCAACGACGGAGCGCTGTTGTTTCTCCAGCACATGATTTCGAAGATGCAGCCGGTGTCCGATAAAGCGGGGGGCAGCCGGATCGGGATCGTGTTCAACGGCTCGCCGCTCTTCACCGGCGATGCGGGCAGCGGGGAGTCGAACATCCGGCAATGGATCATCGAAAACGACTGGCTGGAGGCGATCGTGGCGCTGCCGGATCAACTCTTCTACAATACCGGGATCTCCACCTACATCTGGATTCTGACCAACCGCAAGGAGAAGGAGCGCAAGGGGAAGATCCAGCTGATCGACGCCCGCAATTTCTGGAACAAGATGCCGAAGAGTCTCGGCAACAAGCGGCACCTGATCGGCGACGACACGCTGCCGGAGGCGAAGCAGTATCCGCACATTCAGGAGATCACCCGGATTTACGGCGCGTTTCAAAACGACATGCCGTTCGCCACCCGGTGCGACGGGAAGCCGTGGGAGGGGATCGTATCGAAGATTTTCGACAACGAGGATTTCGGGTACAACAAAATCACGGTGGAACGTCCGCTGCGGCTGAGTTTCGCGGCCGACGCGGAGCGGATCGCGCGGCTGGAAACGGTTCCGGCGTTTCAGAAACTCGCGACCAGCAAGAAAAAGGACGGTCCCGCGAGAGAAGAAGAGATCGCGGCGGGGGAGAAGCGGCAGGAGGAAATCCGCACCCTGCTGAAGGACTTCGGGAAAGCGACGGGCGAACGGGTGTTCAAAGACCGCGCAACGTTCCTGAAGGAGCTGAAAGCGCTGGACCGGAAAGCGGGAGTCAGGCTCGGCGCACCGGAACTGAAAATGGTGCTGACGGCGCTGGGCGAACGCGACGAGACGGCGGAGATCTGCCGCGACGCGAAAGGGAGCCCGGAGCCGGACCCGGAATTGCGCGACACGGAAAACGTGCCGTTGAAAGAGAACATCGAAGCCTATTTCAAGCGCGAAGTCCTGCCGCATGTGCCGGATGCGTGGATCGACGAGAGCAAGACGAAAGTCGGCTATGAAATCCCGCTGAACCGGTTGTTCTACCGCTACGAGCCGCCGCGCCCGCTAGAAGCGATCGAATCCGAAATCAAGGCGCTGGAAAAAGAGATCTTCGCCCTCCTGGAGGCGGAATAATCATGGAAGTTTTTGCGATTATAATCAGTTTTTTGGCTCTCGCGTTTTCCGCATTTTCGTGGCATAAATCACATCAAGTAGGTAAACGTCAATTAGAAATAGAAGAAAACCGTGAGGATGACAGAAAAAGTGGGAAACTGCGCGTTTTCTATATCAATGATGGCGGTGTCGGAAAATATTATTTTCAAAATGAGGGCGATATAGGTTTGTCCATCTCTGATATTTTATGGAATAAAAAACCGATACCGGAAGTTAATGACATAGAAGCTTTGCCATTTCCGATTTTATTACCACCAACAAATACATGCGTTCCGATCCGGGTAGATATAGATCTATCAACTCCCAAAGAGTACCTCCCTCCCCTTAATATGACGATAAACTGGAAAACGACCGAAGGGAAACTCGAAACGATGGAAGTAACGGTTACTGATTTATGAAGAATTATTCCGTATATCCCGAATACAAGTCCTCCGGTATCGACTGGCTCTGCGACATCCCCGAGCATTGGGAGATCAAGCGCTTGCGATTTATGTTGCAAATGAATCCAAGCAAACAGGAAATTGATTTGCCGAGCGAACAGGAAGTGTCCTTCTTGCCGATGGAAGCGGTAGGTGAAGATGGATCGCTTTCGCTGGAACAAACTCGCCCCATTTCAGAGGTAAGTTCGGGATATACTTACTTTGCAGAGAATGATGTAACTTTTGCCAAAATCACTCCCTGTTTTGAAAACGGCAAAGGGGCCATTATGCGTGGTCTCACCGGGAACTGCGGATTTGGAACGACTGAGCTAACCGTGTTGCGTTGCCTTCCCGGTCTCGATAATGAATTTCTGTTCTATCTCGTGAAATCCGATCTGTTTCGAAAAAATGGAGAAGCTTGGATGTACGGGGCCGGGGGGCAAAAACGTGTGCCCGATGAATTCGTCAAGGAGTTTCGGTTTTCATTTCCTCCACTCCCCGAACAGCAGGCGATAGCGGCGTTTCTGGACAGGGAGACGGCGAAGATTGACGGGGTGATCGGGAAGCGCGAAAAGTTGATCGAATTGCTTCAGGAGAAACGTTCGGCACTGATTTCCCACGCCGTCACCAAAGGGCTAGACCCCGAAGTCAAGCTAAAACCCTCCGGCATCGACTGGCTCGGCGACATCCCCGAGCATTGGGAAGTCAAAAAGCTTGCTTATGTTACAATGATGAAAAGCGGAGAATCGATAACCTCAGAACAATTCAATGACGATGGCAAATATCCTGTTTTCGGCGGAAATGGGCTTCGCGGTTATTACGACCAATTTACTCATGATGGATTTTATATTCTGATTGGTCGTCAAGGCGCGCTTTGCGGTAACATTAATTACGGGCATGGACGTTTCTGGGCATCGGAACATGCTATTGTGGTAACTCCCATTGTCCCTCTGAGTTCCCTTTGGCTGGGAGAGCTGCTAAGAAATATGAACTTAAATCAATATTCAATAACGGCAGCTCAACCAGGGTTATCCGTTGATCTTATTTTATCAAAGCACATTCCATACCCCCCCCAATCCGAACAACAAGCGATTGCCGAATATCTGGATAAAGAAACCGCGAAGATTGATTCCCTGATTGAGAAGGAGCAAGCAATCATCGGGAAGCTGAAAGAATATCGGCTCGCCCTCATCAGCGAGGCCGTCACCGGGAAAATCGATATCAGGCACAAGAAAAGTTAAAATTGATGCGTGGAGAAGAATACAAAAAGCAATATTTTGAGGTAGTTGACTCAACAATTGCAACAGGGAGCCATTTTGAAATCTCATCAGAGAATTTTAATATGGCATTAAGGCATATTTATAACCTTTTGAAAGATGCTTGTTTTTTGTATTGTAAAGGAAGTTACAATCTATCTATCTTTTTGGCGATTACAGCAATGGAGGAGTGTGCGAAGCTTCACGTGAGTTTATACCGTTCTCATAATAATGCACCCCAAAAGTCTGAAACAGAAAGAAACGACAAGCTTTTTGACCACAAGACAAAACATCGAATTGCATGTGCTCCAACAGTTTCAATGGGGCAACGTCTAGTCAATGCCATCGGGAGAGATGCCATTCAGGCCATTTGTGCCAAAAGTCAACAAGGGACTTTGCGTATTGATCGAGAAAACGCATTATATATGCAAGAAAACAGTTTACAATGGGATATACCTGAGAATATATATTCAAAAAAAGAATCACTAGAATTTGTCCTTTTTGCTATTGAAACGGTAGATGACCAGCTGGCAGGTTATACCGAAGAATCGCTTTCTATCCAAGACGAGTTAGACGAATTGTTCACGAAAATTGCGGGAGATAATCATGAAACAGACGACGGAAAAGGCGTTTGAGACGTTTATCGAGGAGACGATGAATGCCACCGGGTGGCTCAGGGGCGACGTTTCCCGCTGGAGTAAGGAGACCGCGCTTTTCGCCGAATATGTCCTCGCTTTCCTCAAAGCCACGCAGGCGAAGCTCTGGGCGGCGATGGAGGCGCAGCTCGGCGCGGACCTCCCGCAGATGCTGATCGACACCCTCGTCAAGGAACGCGCCAACAAGGGGACGCTCCATGTCGTCCGCCACGGATTCAAGTTCCGCGGCAGGAATTTCCGCCTCGCCTATTTCAAGCCCGCACACGGCATGAACCCCGAGGCGCTCGAACTTTACGGGCAAAACCTCCTCCACGTCACCCGCCAGGTTCCCTGTCACCCCGGCGACGGGTGCACCGTCGATATGATGCTCTCGCTCAACGGGATTCCGCTGGTCACACTCGAACTCAAGAACCCCGCCACCGGCCAGACCTGGCGCAACGCCGTCGAACAGTATCAGCGCGACCGCAAGCCGAACGCCCCCCTGTTCCGGTTCAAACAGGGCGCGGTCGTCCATTTCGCCGTCGATCCCGACGAGGTCCGCATGGCCACCCGGCTCGACGGGGACAGGACGTTCTTCCTCCCCTTCAACCGCGGCAGCAACCCCGGGAATATCGACTGCGGCGCGGGGAATCCGCCCCACCCCTCCGGCCACCGCACCGCCTATCTGTGGGACGAAACTCTTCAGCGCGACAGTTTCATGGACATCATCGGAAATTATATGTTCCTCGAAGTCAAAAAGGAGATCGTCTACGACGAACACAACTGCCGCCAGGAGATCGTCAAAGAGACCATGATCTTCCCCCGTTACCACCAGTTGAGTTGCGTCCGCACCCTGACCGCCGCCGCCATTGCCGAGGGGTCCGGGCACAATTACCTGATTCAGCACTCCGCCGGGTCGGGCAAGACCAACAGCATCTCGTGGCTCTCGCACCGGCTGGCGTCGCTCCATACCCCCGACGACCGGAAGATCTTCGACTGCGTCATCGTCATCACCGACCGGCAGGTCCTCGACCGCCAGCTTCAGGACGCCATCTACCAGATCGAACACGCCCAGGGCATGGTCAAGCCCATCGACGCCGATTCGAAACAGCTCGCCGAAGCGCTGGTGGACGGAACGCAAATCGTCATCACCACGCTGCAGAAATTTCCGTTCGTCCTGCGCGGGCTGCTCCATGTCGCCGGAGCGGAGAACCCCGACTCCCCCGACGCCGCCTCGCGGCTGAAAGCCGGGGAATTCTCCGAACTCATCGCCCGCCGCAAGTACGCGGTCATCGTTGACGAAGCCCACTCCAGCCAGACCGGAGAGACCGCGCGCGAACTCAAGCGCATCCTCGGCGCGGGGACCTCCGCCGAAGACGATTCCGAGTCCGAAACCGATGAGGATTGGGAAGACAACCTTTATAAAGTCATGGAGTCGCGCGGTCGCCAGGCCAACCTGAGCTTCTTCGCCTTCACCGCCACTCCCAAAGGCAAGACACTCGAACTCTTCGGCCGCATCGGGCCGAGCGGCAAGCCGGAACCGGTCAGCTTCTACTCGATGAAACAGGCGATCGAGGAACGCTTCATTCTCGACGTGCTCACCAGATACACCACGTACAAGACCTATTTCCGGCTGGTCAAGAAGATCGAGGAGAATCCCGAAATGCCCCGAAAAAAGGCGGCGAAGAAACTCGGGAAGTTCCTCACGCTCCACCCCCACAATATCGAGCAGAAGATCGAGATCATCGTCGAACACTTCCGCGCCCACATCCTCCCCTTGATGGGCGGACGGGCCAAGGCGATGGTGGTCACCGGTTCGCGGCTCCACGCGGTCCGCTACATGAAGGCCTTTCAGCGCTACATCGCCGACAACCACTACACAGACGTGCGTCCGCTGGTGGCGTTCAGCGGCAAGGTCAAAGACGGCGGCGTCGAATACACCGAACCCGGAATGAACCTCGACGTCGTCAAGCATAAGCCGATCCCCGAATCCCAGCTGCCGGAGAAGTTCGCCTCCGCCGATTATCAGGTGCTGCTGGTCGCCGACAAATACCAGACCGGATTCGACCAGCCGCTCCTGTGCGCGATGTATGTGGACAAACACCTCGACGGCGTCCAAGCCGTCCAGACCCTCTCCCGGTTGAACCGCATCGCCGGAGGCAAGCCCGATCCGTTCGTGCTCGATTTCGTCAACGAGCCGGAGAACATCCTGAAGGCGTTCGCGCCGTTCTACCGGATCACCACGCTCGACCAGCCCTCCGACCCCGCCCACCTGGAACTCCTGATGCACGAGCTGAACGGGTATCAGATCTATCTCTGGTCCGAAGTGGAGGCGTTTTGCCGGATATTCTTCAAGTCGCCCGAGAAACAGAATTCCAGCGATCACGCCCGCATGGAACAGACCGCGCAAGCCGCCGTGGACCGGTTCCGCAACACGGAGACCGAGGAGCAGGAGGAGTTTTACGGCAAGCTCTCCGCCTTCGTGTCGCTCTACTCCTTCCTGAGCCAGATCATGCCTTACACGGACTGGGAGCTGGAGATGCTCTACAGTTTCGGCCGCTTCCTCAAAAGCCACATCGCCCCGGCCGGAAAATTCCTCGACCCGCACCCGGAGCAGGATGTCGAACTCGAATATTACCGGCTCGCCAAAACAACCGAAGACGCCATCGACCTCGAATCCTCCGAAGCCGCCCCGGTCAAAAGCCCCACCGCCGTCGGAACAGGCAGCGCCGAGGACGAGAAGAAGCCGCTTTCAGAGATTATCCGGGTGCTCAACGACAAGCTCGGCACCGAATTCACCGATGAAGACCGGCTGTTCTTCGAGCAGATTCAGGAGAAAGCCATCCGGGATGAACGCGTCATCCAGATCCGCCAGGCCAATCCGCCGGAAAAATTCGCGCTGGGCATCAAGGAGATCATCGAAGCGCTGATGATGCAGCGGATGTCGGAGAACGATGCGATCGTCACCCGCTACATGGACGACGCCGAATTCCAAAAGACCGTCTTCCCCATTCTGGCGAAGAATATTTACCAATCCATCGTTTCGCCGCAGGAGTCAAGCCATGCCGATTTATAACCTGAAAAGCAAAGAGTTGGTTCAAATCAAAGAGGCGTCATTCAAGCTGGAACGGGAAATCCAGAATCTGGTGGAAGCGAATTTGAAGATGCTGCTGGGCTTGGAATTTGTGCGCTCGGAATTCACCATCTCCGGAACCGTCCAGCAGTTGCGGATCGATACGCTGGCGTTCGATGCGAAAACCAAAGCCTTTGTCATCATCGAATACAAGCAGGACAAAAACTTCAGCGTCGTCGATCAGGGGTATGCCTATCTTTCCGTCATGCTGAACAACAAGGCGGACTTCATTCTGGAGTACAACGAGAACTGCGGCAACACCCTCAAACGGGATAATGTCGATTGGACGCAATCCCGGGTGATTTTTATCTCTCAGGCGTTTACCCCCTATCAGAAGGAAGCGATCAACTTCAAGGACCTGCCGATTTCGCTCTGGGAAATCAAGCGGTACAGCAATCAGACCATCAGCTTCGAAGAGATCCGCAAACTCAATGCGACCGAAAGCATCAAAACGGTATCGACGGCAAACAGCGCCGTCGATACCGTCAGCAAAGAAGTGATCGTCTATACCGAAAACGACCGTCTGAAAGATATTCCGGAAGAGGTTCTCGATCTATACGGACAACTGCGAGAAAAAATCCTGGAACTGGGCAACGTGGAAATCAAAGCGACCAAACTCTATGTCGCATTCACGGTCAACGGATCGAATTTCACGGATATCACCCTCCAGAAAAAGGGCTTGAAGGTCTGGCTCAATCTCTTCAAAGGAGAACTGGAGGACCCCTACAAGCTCGCTCGCGATGTCGCCAATATCGGTCACCACGGCAGCGGAGATTACGAGCTCACCATCTCCAACACCGATAAACTCGACTACATCGCAACGCTGATCAAGCAGGCCTACCGGCAAAAGGCATGAATCTCCGATGAAAATCTCAGATTCGGCCTGACTGTTTCAATGCCTGCATCGCGAATTCCAAATATTTTCTGGCTTTTGCGGTTACGGCGGAGAGCCCGAACCGTTTTACCGTCTCGCGATAAAGCGTATCCTGCTCACAGGAATTAAAATCCATCAGCACTTCATACATTGCGTTTGCCAGTTCTTCCGGCGGAATTTCGTCGATTCCCCGTTTGGTTCCCTCATCTTTCGGGACACGGTAGTCGGAACAGGTTGACGCCGACTGTCCGCAAGCCCAGAACACCCGATCCTCTCCGATTTTCGTCGTTTCCAGATCGTTGGGAAGACATGCGGCCAGGATATTCTGAATATTGTCTCCGGTCCGATTGAATCCCCATGCCTTGACAATCCTCTTTCTTAAAAGACTTTCATAAACAGGAGCCTCTTCCTGAATAACCTCATGCATCTGATTCCGGATCAAATCCCGGGACCCGATCTCATAAAAGGCTTCTTGCGGCAGTCCACTGGTCCCATCCCAGGCGGAATAAACCTTTCGGTGTTCTGAAACGGGAGATTTCACCGGCTCCGGGTTCGTTACCAGCAATTCTTCAGCCGCTTCCTCTATTTTCGGCCGCGCCTCCGCAAAAGGCTCCGCAGGGGCCTGCTGAACTCGCTCAATTGTTCCAAGCAAATTCTCTTCCGCACGTTTCCGGTCGAAAGCCCAGTCAACACTCCATGCCCGATAGGTATGCCAGCCGAGCGAATGCAAGACCGAATCGCGCAAGTGGTCACGGTCGCGTGTGGTCTTCTGCGAAGCATACGAAAGGCCGTCGCATTCGATGGCCATGAGAAAATCCGCGTTTTTTGCCGGATTCCGCACCGCGAGATCAATCCGATATCCGGAACTGCCGACGTTGCGTTCCACGGGGAACCCTTTTTCTGTCAAAAAAGCCGCAATGGTTTCGGTCAGTCCTTCGTTCGAAGACGTTCCTTCTGATTTGTTCTGGATGCGAAATCCTTTTTCTGCGTAATCGAGGAAGTACTTCAAATGCGCCGCTCCCGTCGCGTTGGTGCGGGACAACTCGATCTGAGTCGCGTGGACCGAAGAAAACACAACCACCTGTTCCTTGGCGCGCGTAATGGCCACATTCAGCCGCCGCTCGCCTCCCTGACGGTTCAACGGACCGAAGTTCATGGAGAATTTCCCCTCTGTGTCCGGAGCATAACAGATGGAAAACAGAATGACATCCCGTTCGTCGCCCTGAACATTTTCCAAATTCTTAACGAAAAGCGGTTCTTCCTGTTGATCGGTGAAGAATGCTTCCAATTGAGGGAATTTCGCTCTTCTCTGTTCCATCAGGTCTTCGATCAGATCCTTTTGCGCCTGACTGAAGGTCACGATGCCGATGCTTCGTTTCTTGGACTTCGGATTTTCCAGTTTTGCAAAGACGTAATCGACCAGGGTTTCCGCCTCTTTCCGGTTGGTCCGGGTCGCTTTCCGGTCGTAAATGCCCCCGGGAACAAATTCAAAACTGACGCCGAGGCGATCCGATTTCCGCGCCGCCGGGAACGTGAACAGTTTGTCGTCGTAATAATAGTGGTTGCTGAACGAAATCAGCGATTCGTGACGGCTGCGGTAATGCCAGTTCAGATATGCGGAATGAACGCCCGCCGCAAGGCACTCGTCCAAAATACTTTCCATATCTTCTACAATATCGGGGGATGTGTTGTCGTCCTCGGTCTCGCCTTTTTGAAAGAAGTTGGTCGGCGGCATCTGCTTGGGATCGCCGACGACGATCAACTGTTTTCCGCGGGCGATCACACCGATGGCATCCCATACGGGAATCTGCGACGCCTCGTCGAAAACGATCAGGTCGAACGGCGCGGAATCCGGCGGCAGATATTGCGCCACCGACAGGGGACTCATCAGAAAACACGGTTTCAGAATCGGAGCCAGGGTCGGAATCTGCTCGAGCAATTGCCGTACCGGTTTCTGCCGGGCGCGTTTTTCGCATTCCCGTTTGAGAATACCGAGCTCCGTTCCCTCCGGGCACGGACCGGATCTCCTCCGGGGCAGCGCCGAGGCCAGTTTGGCAAAGATGATCCGTTTGGAGAGGTCGGTGTATTTGCCATCCAGTTCACAGAACTTCCGGATACGCTCCTCCTGGTTCAGTCCGGTAAAATTGCAGAGGACCGGAGAAGTTGTCAGAATCCGGTCCAGCATTTCTTTGCAATAAGCGGTCTCGAACGTACGCGGCATCCGTTCCGCCGCAACGGTTCCCGCTTCCAGCGCTTCCGCCAATGTCCGCAGCCCCCGGGCGTCCGCCGCCTCCCGTATTTTCCGGTAACGCAGTACGCCGCGCAATTCTCCGGAGCGGTCGATGACTGTTCGGATTTCATCCGCCAGTTTTGAGAGGTCGTTCTCCGTCTGAATGTTTTTCGCATATTCGATAAACGCCTGCGACTTTTCCTGAAATTCATTCCAAGCCAGCAAAAACGCATTGATTGTTTTCCGGGCCTGGGATTCCCGACTGAAATTTTTCGCGGCATCGGGAAGAACGGCCTGAAGTTTGGCGAGACACTGTTTTCGGACGGAGGAATTTCCGGCAGCCGCATTCCCGACCAGCTCCAGAAGGTTCTGCGTTTGTTCGAAAAGATGTTTCAACGCATCCCAATCCGGGGCCCCATTGTTCCACCACCGGCCCAGCAAGGATTCTGCTTTCGCCAGATTCTGCCGATATTCCCGATCGACGGAAATGAACTCTCCGGCGTCCGGAAGCAGACGGATCAATTCATCCAGCTTCAGTTTCCCGCCTCCGAGTTTTTTGATCCCGGCAAGTTCTTTGAGCAGGGCATTGTGTTTGAAAAAGCGCAATAGAATGAAGGCCTGATTGTTGTCCCGAATCCGCGTTTCAATTCCGCCGAGATCCAGCTCCGCCAACGTTTCCAGATGATAATTCCGCAGTTTCTCCTCCAATTCCGAATGCCGTAACGCCACGGTACGGAATTTCACCAGGAAGGCCATCTGTCCGGAAAAGTCGTCGGTGAGAAAAACCGCCGGAATGTCACAGATATGTTTCAGCGTTTCCGCCAGAACCGCCGTATTGTAAACATCCTTCACCAAACAAGCGCCTTCGAGCCCCAGCCAAGAGGATTGTTCCTGATAACACCGGATGAGTTCAGAGCAGGACTGAAGCAGTGATTGGGCTGCGGCAAGCATTCCCTTCTCGAAAACGGGAGTCCACTCGGCTCCATCCATCCGGGATAACGCCCGGATCGCCTCGGGAGTGGTTCCGGTCCAGGAGTTGGCCAGGTCGGAAACCAGTTGTTTCGCCGCGTCAAGTTCCTCCGCCGACTGTTTCAGGCAGTCGATTTGCAAAAGCCCGTCCGGAATCTCCAGCCCTTCCTTCAGCAGCCGGGAAAAACAGCGATAAGCCGAGAGTCCGTTCGGATAAGCATCATGCAACACGGACACATACTCATTGAGTTCATCACGCACTTTCTCCGTGGCGGCGGTAACGGTTTGCCACTCCCCCGAAGTTCCGGTTTCCGGAACAGCCAGCGCCTCGGAAAATTGCTCCAGGACTTCCTTTTTTCCCGATTTGTTCGAATGCAGTTCGAGGCAAAACGGACGCAGCCCGATGGAAGACAGCCGCTTGTGGACAACTTCCAGCGCGGCTTTCTTTTCGGAAACGAATAATACCCGCCTTCCCCAAGCCAGATTGTGGGCAATGATGTTGGTGATGGTCTGCGATTTTCCGGTCCCGGGAGGACCGTGGAGCACAAAATTTTTCCCGGTCTGTGAATACAAAACGGCAGTCAACTGTGAAGAATCGGCGCTCATCGGACAGTACAGATTCTTCAAATCGAGGTGTTTGCCTATTTCCGACGGGGGAAAGACTCCGACCCCGTCATCGAAAGATCCGCCGCCTTCAATCAGGTGATCGACCAGAGGATTCTGTTTCAGCGCATCGATTCTGGCGGTCAGGTCATTCCACATGATGAATTTACCGAAGGAGAAATGGCCAATCCGTGCTTCCTCGCGAACTTCCCAGCCCTTCATATCCTTGGTCGTCTGTCGAAAAATCTGCATGACCCTTCCGACGTCCACACCGGAATCGTCAGTCGGCAACGGGTCGAGCCCGGGAACCGTCAGATGAAACTCCCGGCGCAGAAGCTCCAGCAGCGTCACGTTGACGACGGTATCCTCGTCGATTCGTGAAATGCGAATCCCTTCCACAATGGATTTGCGCTGCAATCGAACGGGAATCAGCAAGATGGGCGCGGAGTAAGACTTCGGATCGCGTTCCGTCATCTTCCATTCCAGAAAACCGACGGCAAGAAACAGCGTGTTGACACCGCCCTCCTCCAAATCGGTTCTGCTCTGCCGGTAGAGCCCCGTCAAACGGCGCGTCATCTCGACGGGGGAAAGCATGGTCCACAGCCGACGCTGGCCGAGTTCCCTGTCCAGCAACGTCTTGATTTCATTTTTGACTTCGCTGGTCCGCAGCATCGCGATGTCATGCAGGTCTTTTTCGCCGAGAAGACCGGAAAGCGGATTCAGTGAAAGCGATTCATCCGCGGCGATTTTATCTTCAAGAACCGCAATGTCCGAACAGGCAATGGGAATGACCTGTTTGGTGTCGCGGACGTTGAGCAGCCGATTGCGAAGCGAGAGATCAAGCAGTTTCTGCGTCCAGCGCGCAACCCGGTCGGATTGCGATCGGGTTTCCTGATAGTTCGAAAGATCGACATCCTCCCGAAGAAGACGTTTCTGCTCTTCTCCCAATGTCTCGGCCTCCCGTTCAACGGGAACAAATTCGATTCCGTCCGCGCTGCGTTTCAGCGGCAACGGCCTGATTCCGCTGTACCGTGCCCGGATGACGTCGATGGCGCAATGAAAATCCGCATCCACATTCAGATGTTTCGAACGGGCCGCCGCCTCCGCCTCCGCAAACGTCGAATTCCCCGTCACCATGGTTGTTTCGATGACCAGGAACTCGTCCAGATCCGCCAACTTGCGAATCATCTGCAGATCATCCATGGGAATGTCCGGGAAATACCGGTCAACCAGGTGGCAACCGATATAAGCGTGCCCTTTCTGCAGCATGATAACCGGATGCAGCCCGCACTGTTCCATCACCGAGGCGAACAACAATGTGGTGTCGAGGCAAGTTCCGAGCCGGTATTGGTAAATGGAATCGGCAAACCGGATGCGCTGCCCCGGCGTTCCGAACGAAGCCGCCGGGTTGGAATAACGAATTCCCCAACTGTGAATAGCGCGATAGACGGCGGCGCAGATTTCATAAACCCGGTTTTTGTCCGCCTGGTATCCCTCAACTGAAGGCGAACCGGTTGCGTTCTCCAGCTCCGATGAGACGAGGCTTTCCAAATGATTGACGGCTTCCTGATTCGGGGTGACGAAAGAACACAGGAGTTCCGGCAGAATATCGAGCCCCAGCCACTGGTCCGCGGCAAATGCCTCCACCGGATGCTTCCGGGTCAGCAGCGATTGGCCTCCTTCCTTGATCTCCAGGGAAAGCGTTCTCTTCAATGGCTCCGACAATGAGGCCAGCATTCTGTAATCAAGTTTGATGTCCAGATCGTGAAGCGAAAGCTCTTCCCCGGCTTTCAGCGGTTCCACCGAAACGGTTTTCGGCAGAAGAACCCCGGAATCAGAAGAGAACATCCCTTCCAGATGATCCAGGTCGCGGCCGGTGTGGTTCACGAGCTTCAACTCATAAACGACCGGCAGGGCGTTTTGCTGCAGTGCAAGATTGAAAACGGGAACGAAAGAAAGTTCCGCCGACAACGTCCCGCCCGATTCTATGGCAAGGGGTTCTTCCGGCGCTTTATTTTCCTCCGCCCCTTCCTCATGGAATACATGTGCGACGCAGAAATCCAGTTTCAGGGGATTCATAAATGTGCGGATGATGTTTTGCTGGGTGTCTAGCAAATGATCCTTGGCCTTGACTTCGACAAAACGGATTTCGTCATTGCGCATCAGGAGGAGATCCGGCCAGCCGGCACGATAATCGAATGCATTGCGAACCAGAATGTCGGCGATTTCGAGCAGCGTTTTGCGGGGAAAGGTCCGCCAGAACCGGAAATAAAAATCGACATCCAAATGGGAGTGAAATTCCATGAAGCGCGGATTTTCGGTAAAGGAGCGCAAATTGGCAAGAACCTTGCCGTCGCTCGCCGTCTCCATCGAATCAAGAAGCTCGTCATAATGTCCCTGCATGAAATGAGCACAGGCATTCTCAAAATAGATCAGATTGTCATATTCATGCCCGGACCCGGCCAGTTGCTTGTGGAGAGGTTCATATTTCAGAAGGACATCATAGGTCGCCGCCATCATAGTGACCAGCAGACAATCGCCTTTGACCCATCCGACGGAATATCCCTGTTCCTCAAAATATTCCCGGGCGATCAGCTCCGCTTTCCTGTCGTCACTTTTGTCGGCGGCAATTTCGAGAAGTTCGACATTGAAATTCGAACATTCTTCCTCGAGTTTTTTGTTCTGTTTATCTGAAATCATGAAAATATCCCGCCGGCTTGTTTGAGGTTCTCTTGATTCGGATGATATGTCAAAAAATTGTCACGCAATACTTTTCTGAATATATTGATCGATTGGAAGTTTCCACTATAATTACCACCAAGAAATATGATAGCATACAAGTATGATATTTCAAACTGAAAATACGAAAAAGTAAACCCTCTTATCATCAACACAATTCAAAAATTCTATTTTCTGTTCGAATTTCAAATTATCGATTGGAAGGGGGTTCCGGCAGATTGGTTTCCCAAATACGTTTCCCAGCTTCGGCTATCTTGGCGCGAAGGGGGGGCGGGTCGAGGACTTCGATCCGACCCGCTTCTCCGAGGATCCAGCGGATTACTTCGTGTTCGATGGCCGGACCGAGGGTGACAAGCAAATCTCCGTTTTCCTCCGATTCGGCCTTGAACTTTCGAATGGGCGCATGTTCCTTCAGGTAGAACGCGATCGAATGGTCGCAGCGAAGTCTGATTCCTTCCAGCTTGGGATACTGGAAGAGCCCATGCTTTTCCGTATCGGCAACCAGATCGGTGTCAAATTCGAATTTCGTTTCCAATATTTCGGCGTTCGTGATCCGGTGAATCGCCAGAACCCGCATCTCCCGATCCGAACAATTGTAGCCCTTCAGGTACCAGAGCCCGCGATGGTAGGCCAACACATGGGGTTCGAAGTCGCGGCTTGAAGTCTTGCCCCCGGTATCCTGATATTCGATTCGAAGAATCCGGCAGCTTTCCCGCGCCTCCCAGATCGTTTTGAAGATGACCGGAGAAATCTTCACCTTCAATCCAGAGGAAAAAATCAGTGTCTCGATGAATTCCTCCGAAATGAATTCCGGCAGCGAAGCGGAAGCCATTTGTCCGGAATTATCCATGATTCCCCGCAACGGTTGCGGCGCGATTTCCCGCAGAGCTTTGGTCCCGAGTAGCGAATGAAGCATGAATTCCGGTTGAGAGATCGGCAACTCCAGATTCCATGAAAGATCGGTAAGACGATAGCTTTGGTTGCGCTTGTCGTACTGGATCGGCGCATTGCAACGTTCTTTCAAATATCGAATATCACGTTGAATGGTTTTGGTGCTGCAAGCGAGATCGGAATCCCATTCTTCCCGCTGTAGTTTTTCTGCGAAACTTCTGGCGGAAACCGGCCGGTCTTTTTTAAGTTCAGTCAGCAGCTTCAGAATTCGCAACGTCTGTTTGTGTTCAAGTGCCATGTGAAAAATTCCTTAAAAATCGTGAATCGGCAAAGAGAGGGACATCAAATGTCTCTCCCTGTCGTTTATATTTTGTCATTGGTTAAAATAGAGCGGAACGGCAGGAGATGCAAATGTGGTTTCACCGAAAAACGAATCCTGATTCTTGGCGAATTCGGCGCGCCCGCTATGAAAAACGGTTTGCGACGATCTGCAATCAGCTTCTCCGCCTTGCCGGGAACGGAGACGAAGAGTTACGGGCACAAACCACTTTGGAATTGACCCTTTTCCGGCTGGAGCTGGTGGAATGTCGTCTGGAGTTGCTGAAGGCAATGCGAAAGTCTCCGACGGTGTTCCGGCTGCCGCCGATTCCCACGAAAGAAGAAGGGAATGAGGAAAATCTCATCTCGATTTTTCAGAAGCTGGACCGTTGCTATCGGGAATGTTTTTCCGAAATCGATACCGGGAAAGGAGGCTGAAACCACATTTTGAGTTTTTCGTACTCGATCGGAGGCATGCCAATGCCGATGTGGGACGGAATGGATGGATTTTCGATTTGACAAGCGGGGCGGACGGTGATAGGTTATAACGGAAACATCTTCAACCGAAACAAGGAAAAGAAGACCGCACAGACCAGTCATTTCTGTTTGTCTCAATTGAAAAATCGAAAACAGCAACGTTAAGTAAAATCTTTCGCTCGGAAAACGCCAAATTCAGCAGGAAAGACGGATGCTTGACGGATGCGCCCTTTGGGCGTCCTTCCGTTTGCAGTCTTTCCAGGCATTGGCGTGCCTCCGGGCGAGTGCAACGGGAGGAGCCCTTTTTTATTCCTCCCGTGTGGCTTCGAAAGTCAAACAACCACCAGGGAAGGAATGAAGATGATGAACACCAGAATTGCGGTATGCGGACATGACGCGGCGGTCAGACAGGGATTGATCCGGAACATTACGCCCCCCGGGACAGTCCCCGAAACGGTTCCGGCCGGAAGTCAAACCATCTACGAAACGGAGGAAATCGACTACCTCGACTGTGCCGTTTCACCCCAAAAGTATGAGGATTTTCAGAAAGCAATCCGTGAGGACTTCGAACTTGATTTCAATTCGGCCGATTCCGAAAAAGCGGATGTGATCTGGTACTGTATCGACGGGAAGTCCAGCCAGGATGAGTTGAACTCGCTTTCCGGCTTTGTCGGACGGGTATTGTTCATCGTGACCGACGGGGATGAACTGAAAGGCGAAGCTCTGGAAGAACGGGTCGCCTTTTTGGAAAAATTCGGACTCGACAAGGAGAAGACGATCTTCGTTTCCCTGACCAACAAAACCGGCCTGGTGCTTCTGGTCAACCGGACGATGCGAATGCTGGGCGGCTCCTTCAAGAAAATGATTTCAGAAGCTACGGAATGGAACAAGCAGATTTCGGAAGAGGCGGACAGCTTCATTTACTGGGCGGCGGGACGTGCATTTGCGATTGCCATCATTCCGCTGCCGCTGGCGGACGTCGGTCCGCTGATTGCCAACGAGGCGTACATGTTCTACAAGCTCGGAACACTCTACGGTTATGCGGTGGACAAGACGATTTTGGCCGGATTCCTCGGTTGCCTGGGAGCGAGCGTCGGGGGAAAAATCGCCGCAAGTTTCATCCCGTTTCTGAAAGCACCGATCGCGGCCGGAATCACCTATGCAGTGGGCTGTGCGGCCAAGGCCTACTTCGAGTCCGACATGAAACTCGAAGCCGAAGAGTTGCGCAATATCTTCCGGAAAGCTAAAAAGAGCGGCGAAAAGATCAACTGGGAAACGAAGCAGTAACATAATTCGAGACACCAAACCAGAGGTACGCCAGCACCGGAAAACGTCAGAAACAGATCGGAAAGGGAACTTGCAATGCGGCTTTCGTATGCTACCTTAATGTTCGGAAAATTGAAGGATTTAATTGGTCTTTCGAACATGAAAGGAGTACACGCAAGAGATAAGAAAATCTTCCCGCATATAAAAGTTTTATACGATCCGTTCATTTCGTTTCCAACCAGAAAACGCCAAATCAAACTTGGAAAACGTAACGCTGAACGGGATGCGTCCACATTTGTTGGACGTATCCTGTGGCACACGTTTTCCGGGTATTGGCGTACCTCTGGTTGAGTGTAATACAGGGGACGTCCTTTTTTGCAAAAAGAGCCATAATATTCAGCATATTAGTTTAAAAAAGCATATGGAAGTATAAAACCTGATAAATATTAACTCTTTATGGATAATATTTTTTCTTTGGGGTCTTGACGTTTTACTTAGCGAACAATAAGGTGGTTTAAAATGTTTTTAGGTAATTTGAATGATAATGAAAAACGTGCATTTTTAAGTTTGGCGCACGCAATGATGAGCGTTGATGGAAACATTGCGGCAGATGAACTACATGTATTTCAGCGATACTCTTACGAATGTGAAATGGCGAACTTTACCCAAATTACAGATGTCCCATCTTCGCTTCAAACGTTTTCAAATTCTTCGCTTAAAGTAAAAAAAATCGTTATTGTAGAGTTGTGGGGCATTATTGCTGCAGATGGAAGTATCAATATAATGGAAGTCGATTTGATCAATCAGATTGGAATTTCGCTTTGTATTACTGATGAAACGATGAAAGTATTGAAAGATTGGATGTTGCAGTTTCTAGAATCTCTCAGAATTGGAAGCAAACTCATCGCCGAGTAGTAAATTAGGATAACCAAATGAGTTTTTTTCGCGGTATAGGGAACTTTATCACCTTCGGGGCGATTGACCGTTTAGAAGCCAAAAGCATCACAACGAATGCTAAAAACAAAGAAGAGAAGGCTCGAAATGAACTTGAAATAGAAAGAACAAAGACGAATTCTTCTTTGGAGAGCCTCGGCTTGGCCAAGCAACGTGCTTTTTCGTCTTCTCTTCAGCAATTTGTTTCACTCTACCAAGTAGTAGGAAAGGTTGATTTATCTCCTTTGAAAAAACCAGAAAATGGAATTGATTACCCCAAATTCAAACTGGAATATGCGGAGATCAAAGAAATTTCCACTTCATTGTGTGAGCTTGCTGTATTGTCTGGTGGAGGCATTGCAGTGGGAGCTGCTGCAGTCGGAGGAGCAATGGGACTAGCAGTGTTGGTAGGGACGGCATCTACCGGAACCGCAATAGGAACGCTCTCGGGAGTTGCCGCAACAAACGCCACCTTAGCTTGGTTGGGAGGAGGAGCTATTTCAGCCGGTGGTGCGGGAATGGTAGGAGGGATGGTTGTGCTTGGTGGAATTGCAATCGCTCCCCTTGCTGTTTTTGGAATGTTTTTAGGGGTAAACAAAGGAAAACAAAAGCTGAATGCCGCCCAAAATTACAGTGATGAAGTTGATATTATTGTCGAAAAGGTTTCGACTTTGATAATGGAACTGCAAAAGATTCAGAAAGGGGCTAAAATTTTCGAAAAGACAATTTGCTCGCTGGAACAGCTAATGATGTTCCAAAATCAGCAGATGCAGGCAATTGTGGATCGCTTAAGCACCAGGGGAGCGGTGTACAAATATCTTGTCGATCCAGTGAAAAAAATCTTCAATATACAAATTTTGACCAACAGGGAAGCTACTATCTTTCGAGATACTGTAAATTGTGCATCCCTATTAAAGCAGATTACAGATACTCCGTTGATGACGGGAGAAGGAGCCTTCATGGAAGAAGCTCTAAAATTCCTAGAACAAAGGCGCAACAGTTGTAACGCTCTTCTCAATCAGGCTAATATGCCATCATTAACTGTGGAGTTGAAAAATGAATCTATTCTGGTTTAAAAAACGTAAAAACCAGCGTGATTTCAACAGAGAAATCAATATCGCGATAGTTCAAGAGATGAACTATTTTGGAGAGGCGACAGCACAACATATCAAGGCATACCCTGAATTGGCGGATATTGCTCATTCAAAAATAAATCCGGATTATGCTGACACGAATTATCAACAGCAAGCAGGCTTTTCGTCAGAAGTCAAGAACGTGACCCGAACCAATGCCGAAAACATTATTGCTAAAAGCAAAATCAGGATTGCCAGAACAGATAATATCGGTGCGGTAAATCATCCGCAATATGATTCCGTTATTGTGGATAAAAATGGAAATCCGATTTTAGACAAAAATGGACAATATACGGGTGGAACTCAACAAAAGAACTTTAGTAATGTTAAAAATTATGACAAGTTACTAGGGAAAGACTATGAACATTATAAGGATGCAAAAATCGCAGTGCCTCCGGATCAATATGATAACATAATCAAAAGTTGGGATGATAAAATCACGCGCGACAGAGAACAAAGTCAATATTTACGTTCTAACGGAAAAGATGCTCAAGCAGACGCTATAGATGCCCAAATTGAGCGAATTCAAGATGTAAAGTCAAGGACGATTGCATCAAAAGTCTCTACAACAGATGCAATGGAAGCAAGAAAATATCCTCTTTTGAGTACGGTTAAAGATATTGGTCGTGTTGCCCACCACGCCGGCATGGATGCCATGAAAACCGGAGCGACGATAGGAGGTTCTATCTGTACCATGAAGGCAGCCTATGCGGTCTATAAAGGGAATAAAACGATCAAAAATGCGAGCATTGATATCGTACTTGGAACTGGAAGGGCTGCTGCATCCTCATATGCAATGGGTGCAACCAGTTCGGTAGTGGGGGGAGCACTGAAATCAACAACTAACCACGTATGTCAAAATTTATCTAAAGGTAATGGGCCTGCTGCAGTGATTAATACAGGTATCATTTTGGCACGCAATACGAAAGCATTGATTTGTGGTCACATTTCCCTAGAGGACTATACTGCTAATATAGGACGGGAAGGAACAACCCTTGCCGCATCAATGACCGGTGCGAATCTAGGTGCAGTCACTGGTACTTTTATTTTGCCAGGAGTGGGCACCATTGTTGGCGGAGTAGTCGGCGGTATGATTGCATCAGTCCTTAGTGGGGCAATGTTTTGCGAATTACAAAAATCCATTGCAGACACTAAATTATCCGATGAACAGCGTAGACTCATTGCCGATATTTGCATAAAGATAAAGGAGCAGGAAGAAGAATATCGAATAATGGTAGATGATTACCTTGATTACTTCCTAAGTTATAAGGAAACTCAAATAAAAGAAAGCTTTGCCATGATTATTCAATCTATTGAGTGTGGAAGCAGCATTCACGAAGGACTTACACAATTAAGCGATGCTTTTAAAGCAAAACTACCATTTGATTCCAATGATGAATTTAAAAAGCATATTAACACTGATGGAGTACTCAAACTGTAAGGAGAGCCTTTAAGCATTTTTATCTATATCACTAACAAGCATTCTTTCGCTCGGGAAACGCCAATTTTTGCAGGAAAGACGAATGCTTGAGGGGGAATGCGCCTTAGAAGGCGCATTCCTGACAATTGTCTTTTCTGGATTTGGCGTTCCTCCGAGTATTGTGCGGAGGGACGCCTTTTTTGATCCATCCGTGCAGAGAACATGATTCATGAATTTCCGGGGAGTCTATAAGGGCTTCATGATCAACAAATCGAAAGACGGGAGGAGAAACCATGAATGAAGTGATCAGCAGGTTTGAGGCAAGCGCAAGCATAACTTCGGTTTCTGCCGGGGTGACGTATCGGATTGATGGAAGAATCATCAACTCCGGAAACACGGTTTGTGTTTATGAAAGTGACAGGGCGAAAGATGTCACCATCAACTCCGGCGGGAAGCTGGTGCTCGCGGAAGTATCTCTTTATGAAGAAGACCAGGCCTTCGCGGATTTCTGGAACCATTACGCCCTGGATACCATCATCAACGATAGCGGAACGATGGATGTTCGCGGTGGCTATGCGCAAAACACGCAAATCAACGCCGGCGGCATTCAGAACGTCTACGGACCGATGATCCGGCATGAAGGAACCGACTGCGAACCATCGACCTACGTTCTTCCAGAAGAGCTGATCAGCGCATACGATACTACGATCAACGGAGGAACCCAGACCACAATCGCGGCCAATACCCTCCGCACGACAATCAATAACGGCGGACTGCTTGTCATGCATGGCGGAACAGCCGATTCACTGACTGTCAATGCCGGTGGAATCGTAAAGATTTACGATTTCGACAATATTTTGTACTACGGGGAAGGTGGATTTCGCGTCATGGATTTCCCTTGCCGTACCGTCAACATGACGATCAACGGCGGCAGCGCGTATCTCTACGAGACCGCCTCCGCGACCGGGACGCAGATCGGGGCAGGCGGCGTGCTGACCGTCAATGCCGGTGCCGAGGCGTTCGACACCACGGTTTCGGCGGGCGGTTCGCTGATCGTGCTCGGCAGCGGACGGGCTTCCGACACCATCCTCAACGGCGGCTCCGTCCATGTCGCCACCGGCGGGGTGGTCGATAACGTAAGTATCAACTCCGGAAACCTTTACCTCTACGGCGGCGCGATTCTCGACGGAACGGTCAATGTCAATGGAACGGTCGTGCTTGACGACGTGGCGATGAACCGGGGGACTCTCAACCTCCAGCTGTCGGCGGCGTCCGCCGCCTCTCCGCTGGTCAACGACCTGTCGCTCCTGGAAGGCGGCAATCTGTCGATCACGGTTGATTCCGTGCTGGCGTCGAACTCCTACCTGCTGGCCGGGAACGCCTCCGCTTATGACCAAAGCATCACGGTCAATGTCGGCGGAGAGGCGCGGGGAACGCTCTCGGTGAACGGAGATTCGCTGACTTACGGCGACTTCAAGTACCGCCTGACGCTTTCCGAAGACTCCACGCTGACGCTTCAGGTCGGCAGTTCGGCCGAATTGACGAAACCGGCATTCTCGCTCTCCACCTCCGAGCCGACCGACAGCGAAGTTGAAATCACTGCAACGTTTTCTCCAACTTCGGCGATTCGGCAATATTCGCTCGACGGGAAGAGCTGGTCGGCTTACAGTGAAAAGATCGTTTTCTCTTCCAATGGAACGGTTTACTTCCGGGAGGGCGATGGACTCGGCAACTTCGGACTGACCGCAATCTGCACCGTTGACAACATCTACTCCGTCCTCCCCGACGCGCCGTCAACGGTCAGCCTGGACAAAAGCACCTACAAGAAATACACCATCTCCCTCAAATGGGGAAAGGCGGAAACCTCGGACCGCACTGTAAAAATCTCCGGTTACGAGGTTAGCGTCAACGACGAGGTCTACCTGACGAAATCAACCTCGTTCACGCTGAAAAATGTTGAACTCGGCAGCTACAATTGCATGGTTCGGGCGGTGGACAGCGAGGGGAAATACGGCGCGTGGAGCGAAGCCAAAATGTTCTCCGCGATCGATGAAACCGCCCCGACGGTGAAGCTTCAATCCGCAACGGCGAACGGTTACAACCTCGCGCTTGCCTGGAGCGGAAGCGATAAGAAAGGCAGCATCGTTTCCTATACCGTCAAGCTCGACGGCGCGGTCAGCGAAACGCTGGATGGTGACGCGACTTCCTGTACTCTTTCGCTTACGGAGAACGATATCGGCAAGCATAAAGTCGAGGTTTTCGCCTTCGACGGGGTCAACTACAGCAAGGCGGCAGCGAAATCGGTCACGATCAAAGACGCGACGCCTCCGGAACAGGTGACCGGCCTGTCGGTTCCGGTCGCCGACAGCAAGTACTCAGCGACCCTGTCCTGGACTGCGGGAGTCGATAATTCCGGCAAAATCTCCTACTATGAAATTCAGCTTGATGGCGACAAGATTCTGAAATCAAGCAAGAACAGCCTTTCGGTCAGCAAGTTGGCCATCGGCGAACACAGCTATCTGGTACGGGCGGTCGACAAAGACAAAAACGCCGGCGAATGGAGCGAGGCGCAGAGCTTCACGGTTCTTGATGTCACGGCTCCGACGGCAGTCTCGGCCAAAGCCAAAGTGACCGAGAACACGGTCGCGCTCACTTGGAAGGCCGCAAAGGACAATGTCAGCGTGGTTGGCTATGAGGTCTGGGCGGGAGCGACCCCGTCGGAGATGACGCTGGAAGCGCTCCTCTCCGCCGAACAGTTGAACTACGATCTTACCGAAATCCCGAAAGGACCCCTGTACTACGGAATCTGCGCCGTGGATGCTGCCGGAAACGCCGGCAGCCTGAAGGCGGTGAAAACGACGATCAAAACCGAACTTGCCACACCCGACCTCGCCCCATTCGCCGCGACGGATCTCCTGAAATGGGAATTCTCGCAGCCGGTCCCCGTCGGCCTGGCCCTCGGACTGTAACCCAGCCTTCCCCGTTCCCGCGGGGTGTCCGGCGGGAACGTGGAGAGTCACAGAATCCATAGCATAAAACACTTACACCACCAATCGGATTTCAGTTTGAACATTCATTCGCCCGGAAAACGCCAATTGAAATTTCTGCAGTCCAAGGAGAGCATGAAATGGAACGTTCTTATTGCAAAGCAATTCTTCCGCCTGAAAACAGTACCAGCATATTCGGATGCCGATTCTCCACCGTTTCATGGGAACAGGCGCTCAGAACAATTGAAAACATGATCGCCGAGGCCCCGTCTATCCCGAAAATCTGCGCCTTCGTCAACGCGGATTGCCTGAACCAGTATTATACCAATGCGACCTATGCCGCGTTCCTGTCGCGAGCGGACTTCTTAATGCCGGACGGAATCGGCGTCGCACTCGCCGCCAAGTGGCGCGGAACTCCGGTAAAAGCCAATCTCAACGGCTCCGACCTGCTGCCAAAACTTTGTCAAATGTCTTACTTGATGTATTTTCTGGGGGCAGCTCCTGGAGTGGCGGAAACAGCCAGGATAAATCTGGAACGCAATTACCCCGAGGTAAAAATCGTCGGAGTCGATCACGGTTTCTTTGCCGATGAAGCCGCCGAACACGAAGCCATCGAGCGCATCAATCGTGTTCGTCCGGACATTCTTCTGGTGGGAATGGGGGTACCTCGGCAGGAGGCGTGGCTGTTCCGGCATCGGGAAGCACTTGCATGCAAGGTGGCGATGGGAGTCGGCGGGGTGTTCGATTTCGCCTCCGGACGAATTCCACGCGCCCCTGTCTGGTTGCGCAAGTTGCGGCTCGAATGGGTTTATCGTTTATACAACGAGCCTTGCCGGTTGTTCCGGCGCTACGTCATCGGCAACCCGTTGTTCCTGTGGAGAATGCTTCTTCACGGTTCAACAGACATTCATTCCGAAAAACAGCCGATACAAAAAAAGAATATTGAAAATTTTTCTTTGCATAAGACATCCAAAGGCGCTTTTGACGCCTTCGAATGACCTGCTTTTGTCTGTAAAAAGATTCTGTTATTCTTTCTTGAAAATACGGAACATGCTGATGGCGGCGGCTGCTCCGGCGAGGAAGCCAATGGTCAGGGTTTCGGCGAGGTGTTTCTTCTTGAACGGGGGACGCGGGAAACAGCTTTCAAACTGTAAAATATTGCGACAGGAAACAGCGAGCCTTCTTCCTCAAAACGATGCATCCGTGTCATTACTCGAAGGGGCTATTTTTGAGAGAGTTTTTGTCTCAATTTGCTGCGTTTTTCAGGCTCTTTTCGCCCTTATTTCGCTTCCATTGGGAATTCGAACGAAATAGATGGGCAGGAATTCTGTTGCCTGATTCGGAGGGGGGCTTCGGCTACCTTTTGGCGCAGGTCTTCCGGGTAGAGATCGCTTTCGCCGAGTCCCCAGCGGATACGTTCGTGCTGACGGGCATCGTCTCCCCCCTCGGATATCCAAACTGGCTGCTCCGGCGGGCCTTCTTCCCCTGTTTACGGTCCGTTCCACAGAATGGATCATTTTCGTCGTTCAAATTTGTTTTAAATTATTCAGTTGAGGACATCGTGAGCGATGGCGGAACTCTTTGGGCGAAATATTGTATTTCTGGTGAAATCGCTTACTGAAGTAATTTCCATTTGAAAATCCGCACTTGTAGGAGATCTCGGTAATCGACAGCGATGTGTTTTGCAGCAGGATGACGGAATGATCCAACCGCAGTTCCTGTTGATAAGCAATCGGAGTTTTTCCGTAATGCTGTCGAAATTTGCGCACCAGTTGACTGACCGAATGATGACACAGACCGGCCAACTTCTTCAGCGAAAAAGTGTCCTGAAAATGTTCATCGATAAAGCTTTTAATTTGAATTTCGTAAGGATATTCCGAATCGTCGGAGGCGCGATTGTTCCGCTCCATCGCCTGCGCAACGATCGCAAGCAGCAGGGTGAAAAGACTGTGAAATTTCAATTTGTCCGAGAGTTGCCCGGATTTCGCAAATTCGGAATACATTTCGTTGAGGATCTTCCGGGTATTATATTGCTCCTGCGAATTCAGCTGGCAGCAAACATTCTGCTTCCCCGACGAGAGGTGGCTCAACTCATGCAGCACGGAGACATCCACGCCGAAAAATTGAAGCAGTTCCGGTGTGCATGAGATCGTAAACTGTTCCAACGTCCGGCAGGAGGAAAACCCGTGCGTGTCACCCGGCATGACAAAAAATACCGAGCCGGGATAGGCGGGCATGGTCTCTTCGTTGATGTAATGTTCCGAATTCCCGCTGATGATGAAGACGATCTCGACACAATCGTGCGTATGCGGCCCGCAGGGTTCATCATACGGAAGATGATAGCTGATGTCGTAGAAACTGTCGTCCAGCTTGATTTTCGGCGTGAGTTTTTCTATCATTTTGCCATTATCCCCAAGTGCCTTTCTGTTTTATCATGCGCATATAATACCATTAGATGCTCATAAAAGCAATGCTTTTTATTTTTTTCTGAAGTATAATTATGTACAAACGCATTGCCGATACGGAACGGAAATTAACCTGCGTCTCGAATATTTGAAATGCAAAAAGGTTCTATGTAAAAGATGAAGAGCGACTTTTTATTAAACTCGGAATGGGGCTGGCTGCCCGGGTGCCGGTTGGGAGAGGTGGAATACGCACTTTTCCGGAAAACCTGCAACTGTTCCCGGCCGACGCCATTCGAACTTGCGGTCAGCGCGGACTCCCGGTATAAACTTTACCTGGACGGGAGATTGCTCGGATGCGGTCCCTGCCGCAGTGATCTGCAGCACTATTGCTATGAAGTTTACAGCGGGACCCTTGCTCCGGGACGGCATGTTTTCGCCGCGGAAGTCGTCTGCTTCCGGAACGGGTTCCGCGGAGACGAAGGGGTCTGGAGCGAGATCCATCACGGCGGCGGATTCTGGGCCGCCGGCATGGCCGGAGATGAATCCCTGGCTACGCCCGGCTGCTGGCGGGGCATCCGCGATGCGTCCCGTTCTCTCCGCCTCTGGCGCGACGCCTGGGTCAATCCCTGCGAGATTCCGGCTCCCCCGATGGAAGCCGTCGATTTCAGCAATTCAGCCGGAGATTGGAAAAGCGCGGCATTCGATGATTCCGCATGGCAGGAATTGCGCAGCGTAGGAGCGGTGTGTCTGCGCGGCGTGACCGCGGTCGATCCGGGGTCCCCGTGGTGGCTGGAGGAGCGGCGGATTCCGCAGATGAGCCGGAGCGCTTCGGATATTGCCGCGATCCTGTCCGCCGAACATGTTCAGGCGGAACTGCGGGATGAGCATCTCATCGTTTCGGCTCCCGCCGGCAAGCATGTTGTCCTGGTCGATCTCGGCCGTTATCAGACGGTCCTGACCCATCTGGCCGGAAGTTGTCGCGCCGGAGAGGTTCGAATCGCCTACGCGGAAAAATTATTCGGCCCCGGAAGTTCCGGCAGGCGCAATCCCTTCCCCGGCGGCAGAATCGGGCAATATGGCTATGCGGATCTCTGCCGTTACGCTTCGGACCGGCGGGAAACTTTTGACAGTTTCTGGTATCGTGCGGGACGTTTTGTCGAATTGGCCTTTCAGCTTGAATATCCCGGAAATTTCGAGTTTTCCGTCGAAGAGTTTCACTACCCGTTCGACCTCAAGGTGCAGTTTCGCCAGAAGGGAGTGCCCGATCTGGAAAAACTCTTTGATATTTCCTGGAATACCGCGCTAGCCTGTGCGCACGAACACTACGAGGACTGCCCCTACTATGAGCAGCTTCAATATGTCGGGGACACCCGGATTCAGGCGTTGATTTCCTATGCCGTCACCGGCGACGACCGGCTCGGCAGGCAGGCATTGATTCAGTTCCACCGGGCCCTCTCCTCGGAAGGCTTGACGCCGTCGCGTTATCCCTGTGGCGTCCGGCAATATATTCCGCTGTTTTCGCTCTACTGGATTCTGATGGTCGAAGATCATTACCGCTACTTCGGGGACCGCGAACTGGTGTGCGAACTCTGGCGCGGAATCCGTCACGTGCTGGATTATTTCGAAGAGAAACGGGATCCGGAAACCGGCCTGATCGGTCCGCTACCTTATTGGACGTTTGCCGACTGGACCGCGGAATGGCCGGCGGGGCGGTGTGACCGCGGCATGGGATTGCCCGACGCCCTGACCAGTCTGATTTATGCGGAATGCTGCTGTGCGGCCACACGGCTGGGTACGGAAATCCAGAAAGCGGAAGCCGACTTTCCGGAACGGCGGAGAAAAACGCTCGACGCGCTCCGGAATCATTGTTTCGATGCGGACGCCGGCTGCTTCACGGACCTCCCGGGGAAACCGTTTTACAGCGAACAGGTCAATATCTGGGCGTTGCTGGCAGACGCCGCCCCTTCCCCGGCGGAAGCGCAACGGTTGCTGGAACAGCTGAATGCGTCCAATTCCTGGTCGAAGTGTTCGTTGTTTTTCTCATTCTACTTTCTGGAATTGCTTCGCGCCAAAGGAGCAATGGCCGATTTTGAAACGCTCTTGGAACGCTGGCGCCGGTTGCTGCCGCTAGGGTTCACCACTTTCCCGGAGACTCCGGATGAATTCGGCACCCGGAGCGACTGTCACGCCTGGAGCGCCTCGCCCGCCTATGAAATCGTCCGCACTTATTTCGGGGTTTCCCCACTGTCGCCCGGATTCGAAGAGGTGGAGATCGCACCGCTGCCGGGGAGCATGCGCGAGCTGACCGCCTCCGTCCCGATCGGAAACCGGGGGATGCTGGAGCTGGCATGGAAGATCGACAAAGACGGCGGAATGACCTTGTACCTGACCGCCGACATCGATCTGAAAGTGCGGGTAAAACTGCCGGGAGGCGCCCCAGTCAAGACCATGTTGACGGCGGGACAGCAACGGAGTTTCTCCACAAGCCGGGACCTGTGCTGCGACCCGGTCTCCTGAGAAGGTCCAGAATCCGGAAAGGGTTGAACATCAAGAATCGAAGAGTGCGGCGTTCCCGAAAGCCGAATGCGCACAAAATACCTGAAAATGCGCATAAAATCAATGTTTTTCACATCCGTATCGAGTATAATTAAGAACAGAAAGAGGCCGGAAAAAATAATGAAACATGATCTCAAATATTTCTTATGCGGAGCCGCCGTCGCGGCGATGCTGCCGTTGTCCGGCGCGGAACCGATCATCGTCAACAGTTCGTTTGATCATCCGGGCGCGGGAGCCGTGCCTTCCGGGTGGTCCCTGCGGATTTCCGGCAACGCCAAATGCAAGGTCGCGCTCGACGGCAAAGGGGCGTTGCTGATTCGAAACGAATCGCCGATGGCTCCCAGCGTTTACGGCAGTCTGGGACAACTCGCAAAACTGACTCCCGGAACGGAATATATTCTGAAAGTCCGGGCGAAAGGGGCCGGTTCCGGGTTGCAGATTGCCATGGGAAAGGGGTGGCCGTCCCGATTCCCGATCAACTCGCTGAACTCCGACTGGCAGGATTACGAATTCCGTTTTCTTGCGCCGGAAGAGGTGGACGCCGATGGGCGGACGCCGGTCGATATCCTCTGTGAAAACGTCTCGCCGGAGATCTGGATCGACAGCCTCACCATCGAACCGGTCGTCCCGCTTTGCGTGGAAGACGCCAGGTATCAGGATTCCCGCGTGTACGGAGTACGCGAACTCAAGACCGATTTTGCCGCATTGAGGTCGATCCCCGCCGGGTTGCCGCGGCTGCGGATTCCCCGCGACGGCTCAAATTCGGAAAATTGGAAGGTTCCGACGAAACCGGATTTTTCCTCCGAAATCGCATTCGGACGCGACAGTCGCGGTTTGATCTTCCTGGCCAAAGTCTCCGATCAGGCCCCCCAGGTTAAGTCAGGGGAGAATATGTGGACGGGCGACAGCATCCAACTGCGGATCGACCGTGCCGGTTCCCGGCTTTCCGATGCGGCCCCGACCGACCTTGAACTCGGGTTCTCCATCGATCCCGACGGGAAACTTCACAATTGGTGTTGGGATTCCGGCAGCGACCCCTATGCGCACTCCGAACTGCCGCCGGAACTGCTTTCGCTTCACGGGTTCCGTACCGAAGGCGGTTACTTTATTGCCGCCCGGATCGCCTGGAAACTTCTCGGCGGGATCGACGCGGCAGACAATGGGAAATTCGGATTCACCGTGGCGGTCAACGATTCCGACCGTCCGGGCGAGCGCACGGTATATTTTCTGACGCCGGGGCTGCACGACCGAAAATATTCCGATCAGTATTTCCAGGCATTGTTTCTGGGGAAGGAGCCGTTTTCCTGGGTTTGGCTGTCGGACACCGCCAATCCCCGCGTTCTGCCGGGAATCCTGCTTGCCTCCGGGGAGACCGGGGAATTCCTCTTCTCCGCCGATGTCTCCGCCGCCGACGGGACCCGCTTCACGCGGGAGCTTGGACGCACCTCCGGAGTCAAACCGGCGGACCTGCTGAAAGTCCCGTTCAGCGTGCCTCTCGACCGGCTGCCGGAGGGGAAATACGAGGTGGATTTCAAGATCGACGGCCGCAGCGTCCGTAAATTTTCCGCCGTCAAAGTCGATCTCTATAAGCAGCAGACGGCGGCGGTCTCCAAACTGACGGCGGAACTGGCGCGGCTCAACAAGGAGTTCGACACCTTCTACGGGAATCGCCCCCGCAGTGAATATGTCAACGCCATGCTCCAGGCGCTGAATTCCCACCTTTCGCAATTGGCGGACAATCTGTCGAAGGCGGATAGCGATGGGAAAAAGAGGTTTTATGCGGAACAGGCGGCGGTCGCCAATCCCGGCACCGCCGACGCTCTGGCCGACCTGAACGGAATGCTCGAGCAGCTCAAATCCGGCCATCAACTGCCGGAAACGTGGAAGTTCCGCACTTCCCCGATTACGCTGGTCGACGGCTGGCCAGTGGCGACGGCGGTGAGCGACCGGGGAAAAACCGAGAAGCGTCCGGTCGTCTGCGTCGGATTCGGAGCGTTTGCCGACATCGACCGCGACATCGCCAAGTTCCAGCACATCGCCGCCAATACGGTTCAGGTCGAAATCGGCCCCCTGTGGCTCTTCCCCCGCGAAGGGAAAACCCGGGAGTTCGAACCGGATTTCAAATTTTTCGACACCCGGTTTCAACCGCTGCTGAAAAAGGCGTACGAAAACAACGTAGCGGTCAATCTTCTGATTTCCCCGCATTATTGTCCGCCCTGGCTGCTGGAGAAATATCCCGACATGAAATCGGCTGCCGGATTCCTCAAGTATGAAGTGACTCATCCCAAAGCGGCCGAGATGCTCAAAGTCTATGTGCCGGCGATCATCAACCGGATCAAATCGAGTCCGTATGCCGGGGCGATTCACAGCATTTGCCTCTCCAATGAACCGTATTACACCAATTGTTCTCCGGGCAATCCGTATTCCGTCGCGGCGTTTGCCGAATCTATGACGAAAAAATACGGGCCGGTAAACGCGTTCAATGCGGCGGCAAAGAAAAATTTTGCAAGCTACGAAGCGGTTGCTGCCGGGGCGAAACAGGATAAAGCGGCGCAATTCGAGTTCTACAGCTTTGCCAAACAGACGTTCGCCGACTGGCACCGGATGCTGGCGGACGAGGTCCATCAAGTCTGGCCCGAGATGCCGGTTCACGCCAAGATCATCGTGGGACATGCGACCTACACGCCCGACTCCGGGGTCGATCCCGAGCTGATGGCGGAGTTCTCCGATTACAACGGCAACGACACCTATCTCTTCAGCACGGATTACTGGCACAACAACGCCTTGAGCCATGAGATCCAGATCTCCTCGAAGCCGGTGTCGATCGCCAATTCGGAGAACCACATCATCCGCGACCGCATCATGCAGCCGGTGTCGAACGATTACGTCTATTCGATGATTTTCCAGCAGTATATCGCCGGGGTCAGCACGGTGATCACCTGGGTCTACGCGGACATCGGCTACGAATTCGCCCGGCAGAATCCGAAGGACGACCTGCTGGCCAATATCTATCTGCGCCCGGGCAACATGGCGACCCATGCCAAGGTCGCCCTCGACGGGATGCGCCTCGCTCCAGAACTGCGGAAATTCCTGCAATACCGGCCGGAAGTGGGCGTCCTCTATGCGCCGACCGCCGTGCTGCTCGACGGGAAGGCGTATCATGACAAACTGGACGAACTTTATACCACGCTGTGCTTCACCGGCTACCGGCCGCGAACGCTTTCCGAACGTCAGCTGGCGGCGGGCGACTTCGGCAAAACCAGAGTCCTGTTTGCGGCGGGTGCGGCAAACGTCTCCGACGCCGCGTTGAAAGGGCTGGAAAAGTTTGCCGCGCAAGGCGGGCGGATCATCGCCGATGCGGAAAGCTTCCGGGAAAATGAGTTCGGCAATCCGGTCTCCCCCGCGTTTGCGGTGGAACGGCTCGGGAAACCGGACGCGGCGTCGCTCACCTCCCAGATCGTCCGGAGCGTGAACCCGCTGCCGGCGGGAGTCCGCGTCAAACACGAAAACGGGAATCAGGGAGTCTTCTTCCGCATGGTTCCCGCCGGAGACGGATCATGGCTGGTCAACCTGATCAATTACAATGCGGAACCACGCCAGGTGGAGCTGACCGGCAACGGTGAGTGGTTCGATCTGATCCGGGTAGTGAAATCCGAAACCGCGTTTCAGTTGCCGCCGGTCCGGTCCCGGTTGCTGCGGTTTACTCCGAAGAAATGAAAATGGCAGTCGGCGAATCCGGCAATCGGCCGGATTCCCAAAAGGTTAAATATCTCATACAGGAGAAGCATTATGCGTAAATTGTTCACACTGATAGAATTGCTCGTTGTTATCGCCATCATTGCAATTTTGGCCTCCATGCTTTTGCCGGCGCTGAACAAGGCCCGGAGTACGGCACGGGCGACAAGCTGTCTTGCCAATCAGAGGCAGGTCGGCGGAATGCAGGCGATGTACTGCAATGACAATAAGAACGTCATGATCTCTTGCGTATTGAATTCCAACCCGGTGATAACCTATGCGTATTATTTCAACCGGGAATCCCATGTCGGATATAAAAACGGCAAGGTATTCTATTGCCCGGAACTATTCAGCCGTCTGGCAAAGATAGATGACGCCGCACAATACTGGTATGTCTACGGGGTAATGGTTGCAGGCAGTACATTTCCGACACAAGCCGGAACCGCCATTCAAAACGGAGACTTGTGGTCGTTGACTCAGGAGTGGAAACGGATCAAGAATCCGTCCTCCACCCCCTGGACAGGAGATGGAAACATCTACTTCATTGGGCGCACTCTGGCCAATACGTACAGCGGGGGATTGTGGACCAATCGGCACAATCAGCGGGGAAATCTGCTGTACGGCGACGGACATGCGGCGGCGGCTTCGCCCCTGGAATATCGGAATATTCTGAGAAAATCGATGGATGACGATACGATCACGATCCAATATTATATCAACGACACGACTTCCGCCGGGCAGCTGTGACGCAGGGAAACAATGTATGAACCAGAAGGAATTCCGCATCTACCGCGAGCGCGCCGAGAAGTTTCTCGC
>CAYSZM010000016.1:0-47088 GCA_964435365.1 uncultured Victivallis sp.
CCTGGAAAAATTCACAAGGTTGACTTGAATGGGAACACATTATCTTTGCAGGAGGTTGGTTTGCGAGGCGCAAGACCGTTGCGAATACAGTTCGGCAGGTCTGCTCGTGTGGAGATCGATAACCGGGCTTGGCAGGCTTTCGAAGCGTTCATGGCCGGTTGCGGCGGGTTCGGTTTCGTGGGTAATGCCGAGTCAGAGGCACGCAAAGCCGCACGCCATGCATGACCCGCACAAGGGAATTAGCGCCAGACCGCCTGGAATCGTAAGCGTGGTTCTATCAGGTAGATCGAATGGCTTGAAAAGACCTTGTAAAGATCTCCACATGAGCAGATCTACCAAGCCGTTTTGGCAATGGTCTTGCGATGGGTTCTCATTCTTCCTGCAAAAACAGGCGGAGGGAGAGCCGTCTTGCCCTACAAAAAGGGCAAGACGCGCCGGAAGGAGCGGTATTTTGCGCCCTCCGGAACCTCGAACTACCTCCCGAATGTCTTACTCGGAGCGTCAAATGCGCAGTACCTTACTCGCAGGCATGAGTACGGCGAAGCCGCACGGAAGACCGGAGAGCGGGGCCCCCGAAAAGTACCCGAAGCCCGCCAAAGGCGGGACCCGAGGCCCGTGGCCGAAGGGTGGCAACTTTTTGGGGTGAGGCACCCTGCCGGTCTGAGGGAGGTTCGGAGGGGGACGAAGTGCCCCCTCTGATTCCCACGACGTAGTAGTTAAGATAAGGGGAAAAACGAGGGAAATCGAGTCCGGTGAGGCCGACCGCGATTTCCGTGGTTTTTCTCATAGCCGCAGGGGGCAGCAGCGCGAGGCGAACGATTTTGTGCGGGCGGGACGCTGCGGAGGAATTCGCTTCGTCTCGATGGTGCCGGTCACGAATCGTTCCGGTGCGGGACACATTCCGCGCACGGTGAAGGTCCAGTCGGCGGGGATATGCGGAACAACCAGGAAGTCAGGTGTTTCCGTTACTCCGGACAGACTGAGGAAGAATTCCCGTTTTCCATAAACCGGTGTGGCGAGAGTGATCGACAGTTCCGGCAGCGGAACTCCCCATCTTTCCCACAACTGGTTTACTGAAAACATCATTGGACTCTCCGGGACGGTTACTTCGCGGCTTTTTCGTTCTTCTGGAGCACGCCGGCTTCGACGAGTTTGTCGATGAGCTGCTGCATGGAGCTGAAGGTGCTGAGGAAGCCCTGGGGCGGCATGATGACGCGCTGGATGACTTCGGTGGTCGGGTTTTCGCCTTCCTTCGGCTGGAGCGTCACGAAATCGAAGCGCACCATTCCGCCGGTGAAGTGAATCTGACCGATGCCGTCGACGAAAATCTCTCTTTTGCCTTCCATGTTCAACAAACTCCTTTATTTAGGGTTGAACGTCTGACGCTTTTCCGAGTCCGCACCGTGCGGGCCGGTCTGCGTCGGTATGAAGTTAAGGTAGCGCATCCTGCCGGATAGTCAACCTCGGGAGCATACGATTCCATATCTTTTTTCTGTTTTTGCAGGAATTCCGTGTTTCCTGTCCGATTTGCGTACACACGAATTGAAAAAAAAGAGGGATGGATGTATATTCCCTTGCATTGATCAGTGACGAAAATCGGAGAGAGGGTCGGAAAGAGTTGCAGCAGACTATGATCAGCATCGTGATTTCCTCCCGCAACAATGAAAAGCGGATCGGCCGGACGCTGGCCGGACTCTTCGCGCAGAATCGGCGCGACTTCGAGATTATTATCTGCGACGACAACTCCACCGACCGGACCGCGGCAATCCTCGATTACTATCCGGAGCTGCGCCGGGTCCGCATGGCGGCGAGTGTTTCGCCGCACAATCCCGGGGAGGTGTTCCGCCGCGCGCTGCCGGAGTGCCGGGGGGATATCGTGGTGTTCAACCATGCCGACGCCAGCCCGCTCGATGCGGACTATCTCACCTGTCTGCTCAAGGGGTTCGACGACCGTTCGGTATCGGCGGTGTTCGCCTGCCAGGAGTGCTGCCCGGAAGCGCCGTTCGGCGTCTGGCGGGATACGCTGCGTAATTTTTCCGGCGACAAGCCGAAGTTTTCTCTCGCCGCGGCGGCCGTGCGCCGGGAGCTGCTCGATGAATTCCCGTTCCACACCGGTCTGCCGCTCGCGGTCTCCGAAGAGTGGAGCAAGCGGGTCGAGGCGGCGGGGCGCGGAATTGCGTTTGTGCCCTCCGCCCGGGTCGAATACTCGCGGCCGCTCACCTGGAGCAATCTGTGGGACTGGAATTACCTGCTCGGCAAATGTCGCGCGATCGCCTTCGGGGAGCTGTTTCCATTCCGCACTTTTCTGCGGAAGTTCGCCTCCGATGCGAAAAGCGACTTCGGTGCGGCGCGGAGCGAGCACCGTTATTCCGCGCTGCCCGGAATCATTCCGTGGCGGCTGATCCAGCATTACGCCTATTATTGCGGCAATCGCGCCGCCCGGATTAACCAGGGGAATTTATCATGCTGAAAACCGCTCAAGTAGTAAGACGGTTCGCCTTCGATGAGTGGGGCGGCGCTCAGAATTCCCTCTGGAACAGCGTGTTGGGGATGCGGGCGCACCACATTGAGTCGGATATTCTCTGCACGCGCGCTTCATCGGTCCGGGAGTCCGAGGAGCGCAACGGGATTTCGATTCAGCGCTACCCTTATTTTTACCCGTACTGGCCGCTTTTCGAGGAGGACCGCAAGCGGTTGGACCGGCGCGGCGGCAACCCCATTTCGATTCCGCTCTACAAGCATCTGTTGGCCGGCAGGTACGATCTGCTGCATACGCATGACAGCGGCTATATCGGGTTGTCGGTGCGGGCGGCGGCGAAGCGACGCAACATTCCGTATATCGTGACTTTTCACCGCGATTCCCTCGCCATTCCGGAACGGGAGCGGCGCGAGATGGAGCGGCCGCTGCGCAACACCTTCGCCTACGGGCGGTTCATTCAGATGCTTTACGGCTGGCGCAGGCGGTTTATCGCCGACGCCGACGGCGTGGTCTGCGTGGGAGAGGCCGAGGCCGGGTTCCTGCGCGAACACTGGCCGTTGAAGCGGATTCTCCGGTTGCCGAACGGGGTCGATTACGATCGGTTTGCCACGCCGGTTAAGACCAACATCCGCAAAGCGTTCGACATCCCGCCGTACCGCACCTTGCTGCTCTGCGTCTCGCGAATCGACGACCGCAAGAATCAGAAATTGCTGGTCCGTTTTGTCTCGACCCTGACCGAGGAGGGCGAAAACGTTCACGCGCTCCTCATCGGTCCGCCGAGTTCGGAGTACTACGTGAAAGAGCTCGCCGACCTGGCGAAGGAGCTTCAGGTGGAGGACCGGGTGACGATCGTTCCCGGCCTCGGCGCCGACGACGAGCGGCTGGTCGCCGCCTATCAGGATTCGGATATTTTCATCATGCCCTCGCGCGACGAAACCTTCGGCATTGTCGTTCTGGAAGCGTGGAGCGCGGGGCTGCCGGTGATCGCTTCGGCGGTCGGCGGGTTGAAGCAGCTGGTCCGGGACGGGGAAAACGGCCTCCTGTTCGAGCCGGACAATCTCGGCAGCCTGCTCAACGCCTATCGCACGCTTTCCCGCTACGGGCTCAAGGATAAGCTGGCTTCCACCGCCCGGCGCGAGGCGTCGGCGCGGTATAGCTATACGGCGATGAGCAACCGCCTGGCCGACTTCTACCGGGAAAGTATTGAGGAGCGCCGCAATTCCTGATGCGCCGGATTCAGTTTTTCCGGGCGGAGAGGATCTTGCGCAGTGCGATGGAGAGCTGGTCGGGGCAGGAGGTGGGTTTGCCGCCGCAGCAGATCCCCTGAAGTTTCCCGGCGAGTTCTTCCGGGTCCATGCCGACCGCGAGGCGACCGATTCCGGTCAGGTTTCCGGGGCAGCCGCCGGTGAATTCGACGCGTTTAATCCGGTTGTCCCGGTCGTCGATTTCGATTTCGATCATGCGGCTGCAGACATTGCCGCCTGGCTGGAAGCGATAATTCATAATGCGAATTCCTGTTGGGATTGATGCTCAATCAAATAAAGCCGGACCGTTTTTCGGAAGATTCGTCCGAAAAAAACTGGCTGATCGACCGAAACCGATCTATATTAATATATCCGAATCAATCGATAAATCAACAACCGGCGCGACAAAAGATGGCAAAAGAGAAAAAAACGAAAAGCAAATTCAGGATTTACGCGGAATATTTTTTCTTCCGCATTCTTTACGGGATTCTTCACGCGCTTCCGCTGAAGACCGGATATGCGCTCAGCCGTTTGCTGTTCCGGCTGCTGTTCTGGGCCGACCGGCGACACCGGGTCCGGACGATTCAGCATGTGATGCACGCCGGACTGTTCACCGACCCGAAGGAGGCGAGGGCGTTCGCGTTGAAGAGCTACCTCGAATTCTCCAAGCTCTTCGTCGAGGTGGTCAAGATGGACCAGCTCTATTCCAAGGATAAAATCCACGTGGTCGCGCCGAAGGACAACCTGATGGGGATTGTTCCGCCCGACGACCATGAACGGGGGCCGCAATACATCATCGTCACCGCCCATTACGGGAACTGGGAAGTGGCCGGTACCGCTTTTTCGGAAGCGGCGAACCGCCCGATGAGCTCCTTCATGCGGCCGTTTGAAAATCCGTTGATCGGCAAGCTGATTCTCGACCATCGTGCCGGGGAGCTCCACAAGCTGATCGACAAGCACGAGGGAATCCGCCCCATTCTGCGCGCCGCGGCGGAAGGCCGCCACATCACCATGCTGATCGACCAGCACGCGACGCGGAGCGAGGGGGTGGAGTGCGAATTCTTCGGCCACCCGGCCCGGGTTCATATGACTCCGGCGCTGCTGCATCTCAAGACCGGAATCCCGATCATGCCGGAAGTCACCCGCCGCAGGCCGGGCAGCAACTTCGAATTTGAACTGGTCTTCAGCGAGCCGATCCAGTACACGCCGACCGGGGACAAGAAGCACGACATCCAGGTGATCACCCAGATGTGCGCGACCGCGCTTGAAAAACTGATCATGCAGGACCCGGTTCAGTGGTTGTGGACTCCCCGTCACTGGCTCGACCTCAACCGCCGGGAAGCGGCGCAGTACAAAGACTGGAAACCGCCGGTCAAGCTCGACTGATTACGCCGCGGTCGCGGGGAGGAAGAGCGCCATCAGGAGCGGAATCGTCCCCAGCGAAAACAGCGTGGTAAGGATGATTGCGCGGCCCGCGAAATCAGGGTCTCCGCCGTAGCGTTTCGCCACCAGCACCGAACTCGACGCGGCGGGCATCAGCGCCACCACCGCCGTCACCTGGTACATCGCCTCGGGCAGCGGCAGCAGCCGGAGCAACAGCAGCACTCCCACCGGAATCAGCACCAGCCGGACCGTCGAGAGAAGCAGCATGTCGTACCAGTTTTCCAGCATTCCCCGGAAGCAGTTGACCAGCGCCACGCCGATCACCACCAGCATCAGGGGGACGGTGATGTTGCCGAGATATTCGACCGTGCTCTTGACCACCGTCGGCAGCGGAATGTGGAGGAACGACACCAGGAGAGCCGCCGCTACCGCCGCGATGTTGATCGAGAAGATGCTTTTCATCGTTTTCCCGAGCGAGCCGCCGCCGGTGAAAGTCAGCACGCCGATTGTCCAGAATCCCACTGTCGAGCCGACGTTCATCAGGAGCAGCAGCGCCACGTGGCGGTCGCCGTAGATGTTCTGCAGCACGATGATCGGCAGGAACACGTAGTTGTTGATCGCGCAGATGTGGTGGAACGTCCCTTCGCGCCCGTGGCCTTTCGATTTCATCAGCCGTTTGAACACCCACCCCGCGCCCGCGCCGAACACCATCAGCGCGAAGCCGAGCAGCGGCATCAGCCAGAGTTCGGTCAGCTGGTCGGGCTTGAAGTTCCGGGTGATCGTGGAAAAGGTCAGCATCGGGAACAGCATGTCCAGCGTGAACCGCGACAGCTTATCGAGATCTTCCTGCCCGATCATCCGGAACTTCCACGCCAGGGCGCCGACTCCGAAGACAAGGAAGGTCTGGAGAATCGAAAGAAAAACCTGGTACATCATGATCGGAACGCATCCTCTCTGGAAATGAAAAAGGCGCCCCGTTTTCCTTCACGGAACGGAACGCCTTGCTTCGTCGCGCGAAACAGCTTACTTCGCGAGCGAATTCAGCAGCTTGTCGGTCTGCGACTTCTTGTTCGCCACGCGGTTGGCATGGATGGTGCCGACCTTGGCGGCCTTGTCGAGACGGCTGCAGAACTTCTTGCCGAGCTCGGCGGCGGCGGCGGCATCGCCTTCGGCGACGGCGGCGCGCAACTTCTTCTCAATGGTCTTGAGTTCGCTGGTGCGCATGCGATTGCGGAGGTTGGCCTGCTGACTGGTGCGCAGACGCTTGATTGCGGATTTGGTGTGAGCCATTTTTTCCTGTCTCTCTTTCCTTGGTTTTACCCTATCGAAATCATTTGAATTATCTTATTGAACATGAGTATACTAAAATACTCCATTTTTACGGTTTTGCAAGTCTTCTCCGGAAAATCTTCATGTAAAAATGCGTCCGCTGAGTTTCAAAACAACAGATATTCGCCCATTCCGAGATATTCGTAGACGGCGCGTTCGCAGTCGTCGATGCGTTCGGCGGAGGGAATGAGCGAGAGTCCGCCATGCCGGCTGCCGCGCGAGGCCGGCGCGGGAATCGCGTCGAGTCCGTAGCGTTTCGAGAGCATCATCAGCCGGGGGATGTGGAACGATTCCGACACCAGGATTTTCTTGCCGGGCCGTTTGGTGAATTCGATCACTTCCAGCCGGGAGTTGAGCGCATTCTCGCAAAGACCGATCCGTTCCGGCGGAATTCCGTACTGTTCGAAGAAGGCCTGGAGCGCCCGGCGTTTCTCCTCCGTGGAGGGGGTGCCGACGATTGAAACGTAAATCGAGTATTCGAGTCCGCGTTTCTGGAGGGCCCGGGCGATGCGGCCGGCTTCGTGGAGGCGGAGCAGCATCGGGTCGTTGAACCGGTGTTCCGGCGGCAGCCTTTTGTCGGAGTAGAACCCGCTGCCCGCCACCACCAGCGTGTAGCTGTTGTCGGGCAGGGCGGTCAGGTCGAGCGGCGAGTAACGCCGGGTCAGGGTAGAGAGAGCCCAGGTTCCGCCCAACGAGGCGAACAGGAACAGAACGACTGCTTCCGCCAGCAGGATTTTACCGGTCAGGCGGCAGCGTTTGCCGAGTTTCGGCCAGAAGAGCAGCACAAGCGCCGCCGTCATCAAAAGACAGATCAGCGGAACCGGGAACAGCAGCCGGGCGACCAGTTTTTTCAGTAACAGCAGCATGAGTCAGCATTCCGATTTGCGTTGGATGATCTTTGCCGCGACTTCGCGGTTTTCGGGGATGAGCCCGAGGTCCGCGCCGAAGGCGACGGCGTCGTCGGTGTTGCCCCAGACGTCCTGCGGCAGGTGGGCGTCGGCCCCGACCACCATGCGGACGCCGTGTTCGGCCATCACTTCCCAGAAGGGGCGGAAGGGATATTGCGGACGGTGGCCGTCTTCGGTGTCGATCCACGGCTTCCGCAGCCCGTAGGCGTTGATTTCGAGGGGGACGTCGAACGCTTTCGACGCTTCCGCCAGGTCGGCGGCGATCGCCGCGAGCTCCGGGTTCCAGCGCGGACAGCGGGCGGTGAACATATCCGGGTGGGCGACATAGGCGAACAGCCCCGATTTCATCGCGCCGATCGCCGCTTCGGCGTACTTCCGCGCCTGCGCGGCGGAGAGCACCGGGTATGCCTCCAGCGACGGTTCGGTAAAGTGGGGGCCGGCGATCAGGTAGTCGAAGCCGTTTTCCGGCGAATAGGTCTCCGCGTAAAAGGCGCGGCCGGCCGACGGCATGTAGTCGACTTCGGCGCCGGAGAGGAGGATCAGGTTCGGGAATTCGCCGCGCATGCGTTCGATGTCGGCGAGATAGGCGGCAAGTTCGGCAAATTCCATGCGGGATTCGGCGAAGCGTCCATTCGGAAACGGGGCGTGGTCCGAAAAACCGAGTATGGCGAGTCCCTGTTTTTCCGCCTCCCGGCAGTACGATTCGATGGTGCCCGACGCGTGGCCGCAGCGTGCGGTGTGGGTGTGCAGGTTGACCCGCTCTCCGAATTTCATGGCTCCTTCTCCCGAGATGTATGGATCACGTAAAATAGCATGTTTTGACCGCTTTTTCAAAGCGGCTCCGAAAAATATGATTTTTTTCGTTCCGGCCGTTTTTCGGGGTTGTATTTTGAGGGTGGCTATGCTAGTGTTAATCCAGTCCCGGAGCAAACCGGACGAACGTTTTTCGACATTGTTTATCATGATCCAGGTTCCACATGTTATTACGCAAGGAGGAAGTTCATGACCAAAGCAACCGAATGCAGAAACTTCGTCGTCGCCGGACATTCCGGCTGCGGAAAAACCACCCTTTGCGAGCAGATGCTGTTCAAGGGCGGCGCGATTCCGCGGCCGGGCAGCGTTGAGGCGAAAAATACGGTCTCCGATTTCCTGGCCGACGAGCAGGAAAAACGTTCGAGCATCTACTCCTCCGTGATGACCTGCGATTGGAAAGGCGACGAATACTTCTTCATCGACACGCCGGGATACGGCGAATTCATCGGCGAGTACGTTTCCGCGGTCCGCGAAGCCGACGCGGCGCTGGTCGTGGTCGACGGCGTGGACGGTCCGCAGATCGGCACGGCCCGCGCCTGGAAGCTCTCCAAACTGCGCGGCATTCCGCGTTTCGGGTTCGTGAGCCGGCTCGACCGCGACCGCGCCGATTTCAAGGCGACGCTCGAACTGATGCGCCGCAACCACGGCAAAAACGTGGTCATTCCGCTCTACTGGCCGGTCGGGAAGGAATCCGCCTTCAGCCGCGTGGTCAACGTTCTCTTCGACCGTGAAATTCCGCCGGAAATCGCCGACGATGTGGCCGAATGCCGGGCGCTCTGGCTCGACGCTATCGCCGAAACCGACGATGAACTCATGATGCGCTACCTCGACGGCGAGGAGTTGACCGACGAAGAGATTCACGGCGGGCTCCTGAAGACTGTCAAGAGCGGCCGGACCATCCCGGTCTTCGCCGGCAGCGCGGTCAAAGACATCGGAATTACCGAACTCATGGATGCGATCGTCGAAATTTTCCCCTCGCCGCTCAACTACGTCACCGTCGACGGCGCCAAGCGCAAAATCGGCGAGGAGTGCCCGCCGATCGGCATCGTGTTCAAGAGCCTCAACGATCCGTTCAGCGGTCAGCTGACGTTCATCCGGACGGTTTCCGGGGTGTTCCGGGCCGACACCGACGTCTACAACCTGTCGCGTTCGGGAGTGAAGGAACGGTTCGGTTCGCTGTTCTTCATGAACGGCAAAAACCAGACTCCGGTGAAGGAAGCCGGGCCGGGCGCCATCTTCGCCGTGGCGAAACTCAAAGACACCCACATCGGCGACACGATTTCCGCGGTGCCGGACGAAACTCCGCTGCCGGGCATCGCGTTCCCCGAGGCGGTCATGTCCTACGCGGTCACCGCGGCGAAGTCCGGCGACGACGAGAAGATTTCCGTCGGGCTGGCGAAAATCCGCGAATGCGACCCGACCGTGCGGCTCCGCCGCGACGAGATCACCCACGAGCTGCTGCTCTCCGGCATGGGCGACCAGCATCTGGCGATCGTGGCGAAGCGGCTCAAGGACCAGTTCAAAGTCGAAGCCCAGCTCGATATTCCGAAGGTGCCGTACCGCGAGACGATCACCGCACCGGGGGAGGGGCACTACCGGCACAAGAAGCAGACCGGCGGCGCCGGGCAGTTCGCCGAGGTCTACATCCGGATCGCGCCGAACGAGCCCGGGTATGAATTCGTCAACGAAGTGGTCGGCGGCACGATTCCCCGCAACTTCATCCCCGCGGTCGAGAAGGGCGTGGCCGAAACCATGGTCAACGGTCCGCTGGTCGGCTGTACGGTCGAACGGGTTCGGGTCGCGGTTTACGACGGCAAGTACCACCCGGTCGACTCCAACGAAATGGCGTTCAAGATCGCGGCGCGGATGGCCTTCAAAGAGGCGATGGGGCAGGCGAAACCGGTTCTGCTGGAGCCGGTGATGCACGTCGATGTCCATATCCCGGATGCCTATACCGGCGATGTGACCGGCGACTTGAACCACAAGCGCGGCCGCATTCTGGGGATGAGCGTCGAAGAGGGCATGGAGGTGGTCAGCGCCGAGGTCCCCTACGCCGAAATCCGGAAATATGCGACCGAACTGCGCAGCATGACGCAGGGGCGCGGTTCGTTCGAGATGTCTTTCGTCCGGTACGAACAGGTGCCGCCCAACGTGGCGGGCGAAGTCATCTCCGCCCACCAGGCGGAAGTGGCCGCCGAGCAGTAGGCGCTGAATTCCGGATTTTTCCGGAGAAATTCCACCGCGGACTCTGGTAAAAGCAGTTTTCGCGGTGTATTTTTGCCATATCGTAGGGATAATCAAGGGGATTTATGCGTATTATAGTTCTGCTGTCGGTGCTGCTGATTGCCGCTGGCGCGGTCTTCGGAGCGGACGACTGCGGGCCGCCGAAATCCCCCGTATTCGAGAAGCCGGACCGCGGTTCGAAAGTGATCGGAGTGATCCCCGTCACGATGCTTTATCCCATTTCGGATTCCGTGGTCGGGTATACGGCGAAGCATCCGCTCGCTGTTTACAACACCTACCGGAAACTTCCCGGCGGGGGGTATGCGTCTCCCGAGCTGATCATGGCCAGGAATGAACAGACCGGCGAGTCGGAATTTGTCGAAATGCTGCCCCCGCCCCTCGGGCTGCTGACGGGGTTCGCCGTTTGCGCAATCCTGCTTGTCCTGCTGATTCTCGACTATTTCAGACGGCGTAAACAAGGACGGCTTGAGTTTGGCGGAGGCCGATGGGTCGCGGTGATTGTTCTGGTGCGTCTGCTGCTCCTGTCGAGCGTATTGATGACGACCCCGAATGTGATTGCCGCCGCTGCCGACGAGAACGGTTACTTTCAGACCGTCTTCGACATGATGCACGGCAGTTTCGCCGGGCCGTGGAGTTTTACCGTCGGAACCGGGCTCCTGTATGTTCCGTTCATCCTGGCGACCGGGGCGGTGAATTATTACGGGATCGCCGTTCCGTTCTCGTACTTTTCCGCCTTCGTCCTGGCGCCGGGAGCGCTGGCGCTCGGATTCGCCATTCTCAGGCGCCTCGGATTCTCCCCGCTGCGGGCGGCGATTCCGATGCTTTGCTGGGCGGTCTGGCCGTTCGTGCATTTCCATGCGGAGCTCTGGGACCGGGAGCTCTTTCAGTCCTTCTTCCTGCTTTTCGGCATCTCCGGGAACTGGTGGAACTTCTACAGCATGATCATCAACGCCGGATTCAACGCGATGAGCGACATGCCGAGCCTCTGCGCCGTGCTCGGCTGCATCGCGTCCGCACTGTATCTGCCGGCGCGGAGGAGCCTCATCCTGCCGCTCGGGCTGCTGTTCGGATTCGCCTGCCTGCTGCGGATCAACAACATTTTTCTCGCACCGGTTCTCGCCTACATCGTTTTCTCCCGGTTTAAAGAGGAGTTGCGGAGCGTGAAGTTCGCGCTTTCCGTCGCCGGGCTCGCCGCGGCCGGATTTCTCGCCGTGTTCGGATTCCAGTTCTGGGTGAATTTCCACCAGTTCGGCAATCCGCTCACCTTCGGGTACATCCTGCATTACAAAGAGGCGGCGGAAGGGCTCCGCCCGGCGAACGGCTTCACGCTTCAGTCCCTCCTCGCCGGCAGGGACATCCGCTTCCTGGTCGGGACGAACCGGGCGGCCTGGGCGCTCGGAGCTGCCGGGCTCCTCCTGCTCCGCGACCGGCGGCTGCGCACGCTTTTCGCGTTGTGGGCGATTCCGACCATCTGGTTTTTCTTCGGTTACAGCCATACCTGCTGCGATGCGCGGCGTTTCGTTTTTGCGGCGTTCCCGGCGATGCTGGCTGCCTTTGCCGCATTGGAATGTTGGGCGACCCTGACCCGGCGGGAGGCGGCGACCTTTGCGATTCTGGTCGCCGCCACGCTGTTCCTGACGTTGCCGGTCGGAGCTGGTTTTCTGCCTCTGCCGCAGCGGGAATTGATTGGTCCGTTTTCGTATCTGTTTCCGGCCATGCTGGTTGCGCTTGGCTTCCGTTTCTGGTGGACCGGCCGGAAACAACCGGCGCTGCTCTGTGTGGTTTTCCCGGTTCTGTTTCTTGTCGTGCATGCATATTTGTTCGCCGCGCTTCTGGCGCTGCTGCTGCTGCGGGCGCTGGTCGATTGGGGGCGGGAAGTGTTCCTGCTTTTCCGCAGAATGCCGGAGGAAAATCGAGAAAGTCGAAAACGGGAGTGATTTCGCTCAAAAACAGACGCTTTTCCGCAGAGTTATTCCAGTTTTTACTTGACAAATCAGACGCGATAGAATATACTATGGTAATGGGATTATTTCGGGCGTTCGGGCGAAAAACAAGCTCCCGGTTTTGCGGGAGTTCGGTCCGGCCGGTTATTGAGAAAAAAGCAGTTAGGGTGTCTTCCGGAGAGTTTGGTTGCGGAGGGCCCTGCTTTTGTTTTTTTCCCGGAATCCGGAGCACCGGGGGGAGGAACCGCGATATCGAATGCGAATCAGGCATCCGGACCGGAACCGCCGGGCCCGGCCGTTCTTTAAAGGGACAGTCCGACTTATGATAACGGATCGAATAACGGGATTTCTGCGGGTGATGCTGCTGCCGGTCGTCTTGACCGTGTGCTGTTGCGTTTGCGTTGCCGCGCCTCCGTCGAATGTATTCCGGGTCTTTGTGATCGATTCGCACTCTTCGGCGCACGTCTGGTCGACCCGTCTCGGGGAGGGGTTCCGTTCTGTCCTGAACCAGGCCGGGTTCCGCGTCAACTACGACAGATACGAGCTCGGCGTCTGTTATCGCACCAACGGGGGGCCGCAGCCCGAGGACATCGAAGCGCTGCGGGAACGGCTGGAGATGACCCGCTACGACCTGATCGCCGTGAGCGGCAACCCGGCTGTGGAACTGTTCCTGGACGGTACGTTGAAGGCCGCGTCTGGCACCCCGCTGCTCGTGCTCTCCTACCGGGGGCGGCTGGCTCCCGAATTCCAGCAGAAATTGAACATGACCGGGATCGAGACTCCCAAGGCCCTCTCCGCCAACGTCCGCCTCGGCATGCAGCTGCTCTCTCCCGACGGTTCGATCGTTCTCCTGACGTCGGAGCCGGATTTCCTCCGCCAGAAACTGCCGCCCGAGGCGCGGGCGCGGGTGCTGATTTGGAGCCGGAAGGACTTTTCGACGGCGGAACTGATGCGCCGGCTGCCGGAGTTCCCGAAGAAATCCATTCTGTTGTTTGATTCCTGGCGTTCCCCCGAGGACGGATATGCGATCCTGCCGCGAATCCGGAAGGCGTTTTCGGGCGTGGTCCTGGGCGGATCGGACGGGGATCTCGGGAGCGGCTCCGCGGGCGGCATCATCCCCTGCGCCAGGGAGCAGGGGATGCTGGCCGGAGCGTTTGCCCGGCGGATTTTAGAGGGCGAATCCGCCGCCGCCATTCCGATCCGGAAGGGCGTTTTGAAGCCGCTCTTTGATTACAGCGAACTTTCGCGGGGCGGAATCGACTCGGATTGGCTTCCCGAAGGGTCCGTATTGGTGAACCGGCCGCCGGATTTCTTCACCCGCAACCGGACCGGGCTGCTTTACGGCGTTCCGCTGGTGATGACGCTGCTGCTTTCCGGCATTGCCGTGCAGCAATACCGCCACCGCCGTCTCCGGGGGGCGGATAAGACGGCGGATGATGGCGACGAAGCCTCGAATTTGCGCCGGCAGCGCATGATCGAGCTGCTTGACGACTATGCATACAGCGAGCGGATGATCAATCGTTCGCTCTCCCGGATCATGTTCGCCGATGATTTCGAAAATGCGGTAAGGGAGATGCTCGCCATCGTGGGGGAACGGCTCGACGCCGACCGCTGCGGGGTATTCCAGTATACCAACCGCGATCTTTCCCGCTCCGATCTCGTGTTCGAGTGGACCGGGGACGGCATTGCGTCGCAGACGGCCCTGCTCCGGAACAGCGATATGGGGCGGATTCCGAACTGGACCGAATTGCTGTTGGATAAAAAAGAGATCATAATTCCGGATACCGACAACCCGCCGGCCGGGCTGGAAAGGGAAGCCGCTCTTTTGAAGAGCCTTGAGGTCCGCTCGTTTCTCGGGGCGGGGATCTGGATCGAGGGGCAGCTGCACGGGTTCATCGGGATCGATTTCATCCAGGGGCGCCGGGCGTTCATCGACTCCGACCTTCACGCACTCCGCGGCGCAATTAATCTGTTCCTGCTGGCCAGCGAGCGTTTCCAACAGCGGGAACGGATTGCCGACAGCGCTTCCTTCCTGCGGCAGATCGTGGACAATATTGCGATTCCGATCGTGATTCTGGATCTGGACTACAACGTCGTCTCGGCGAATCCCAGCATGGAAGACTTGGCGGGGATGCCGGTCAAGGAGATTCCCGGCCGGAAATGTTTCGACATCATCTGCCGCAACAGCTGTCCGCCCGAATGGTGTCCGATGCGCCGGACGCTGGAAGACGAACGGATGCACCGGGTCGAAGTCGATTACCGCGGCCGCCGGTTTTCGGTGACCGCCCAGCCGATTTTCGACCGGCACGGCAAGATGATCTACATCCTCAAGTCCGAGGTGGATATCTCCGACCTCTCCCGGCAGAAGCAGGAGCTTCAGGCGGCGATGGAGCAGGCGCAGGCCGCCAACCGGGCGAAAAGTTACTTTCTGGCCACGGTCAGCCACGAATTGAGGACGCCGCTCAACGCGGTGATCGGGTTCTCGGAGCTGCTTCAGAGCGGGGATGTGCCGCCCGAGGAGCGCAAGGATTTCCTGCGGTCGATCAATTTCGCCGGAACCGCGCTGCTGAACCTGATCAACGACGTGCTGGACCTCTCCAAACTCGAAGCGGATCAGATGAACATGGTTTTCACCAAGACCGACGTCGCGGCGCTGGTGGCGGAGACCACTTCGGTGTTCCGGCTGAAGGCACAGGAGAAGGATCTTTCGCTTTCCGTGGACTGTTCGCAGCTCAAGCTGCCGATTTATGTCGATCACCTGCGGCTGCGTCAGGTGATTCTCAATCTGGTGGGCAATGCGATCAAGTTCACCGCCGAAGGCGGGGTGGCGGTGTCCGCCGGGTTTGCGGCGGACGACAAAACCGGCACCGGTACGCTGACCATCCGGGTCGCCGATACCGGAATCGGGATCTCTCCCGAAAACGCCGCCAAGGTATTTGAACCGTTCGTTCAGGACACTGGAACCCGCGGGACCCGGATTTACGAGGGGTCCGGCCTCGGGCTGGCCATCTCCCGGCGAATGATTTCCCGGATGGGCGGGCACATCGATCTGGAAAGCACGCCCGGAGTCGGCAGCGTCTTCACCGTGCGGATCGAGAAGCTCCGTTACGACCGGGAGCCGGTGCGTTCCGCCTCGCCGTCGGTTGTGCCGGACGATTCCGTCGGCGGGAACCTTCAGGGGCGGGTGTTGCTGGTGGACGATGTTCCGCTCAATCTGAAGGTTCTCCAGGCGATGCTGAAGAAACTGGGGATCGATTCGGTCTGTGCGTCCTCCGGCCATGAAGCGCTGGATCTGCTTCGCCGGGACCGGGAATTCGATTTGATTCTCTCCGACCAGTGGATGCCCGGGATGGACGGGTTCGAATTCGCCAAAAAAGTGGCGGAAGAGGAGCCGATTTCCTCGATTCCGGTCGTCGCGGTCACCGCCGATGCGCAGGCTCTGGCCGGCCCGGAATCTCCGTTCCGCGACATCCTCCTCAAGCCGATCACGCGGGAATCGCTGAAGAAGAGCATCGGGAAGTTCCTTGCCGGGAAAGGAGGCGGATTATGAGAAGCGTATCGCACCTGGCTTCCATCCTGCCGCTTCCGCTGTTCTGCTTCACCTCCAGAACGGCCGTCGAATTGTCCGGGGCCGTTGCCGCCGGCATTCTGGCCGGAGCCGCCGTGGCGGTCTTTGCCATGCGGAAGCGCGGGAACTCTCCCCGTTCCGCCGCGCCGGAGTTTGAAGAGGTGTTGGACAGTGAAATTTTCAAGACGGCGTGCCGCGCCGCCGGGCTGGTTCCGTTCCGCTGCGACCGGGACGGCAATTTTTCCGGCCTGGCGGAGAATTCCGATTGCTGGCCGTTCCGCGACGGCCGCCCGGCTCCTCCCGCAGAGTGGATGGCCGCCGAAGACCTCGAACTGTTTGAGGCCGGATGGGATGACCTGCTTGCCGGTCGGAAAAAAGAGATGCTTCTGCGTTACCGGGTCGACCGTCCCGGTTTTCCGCTTCATTACGAACTCTATCTGTTCCGGATGGAAGACGAAACCGGGTTCGCCGGTGTGATCCGGGACGTGACCGAGGAGAAAACCGGGGAAGCCGTTGTCGAAGAGACGAACATCATATACCGGAGTCTGCTCGACAGCCTTCCCGGATGGGTTTTCGCCAAGGACCCCGACGACGGCTTCCGGTATGTGATGGTGAACCGGAGCCGCAATCTGTTCATCGGCAGTCACATGGGCGATGTCATCGGCAAAACCGACGAGGAGGTTTTTTCGCCGGAGGTTGCTATTCGCCACCGGAAGCAGGATGAAGAGATCGTGCGGACCGGCCTGGAATACCGCGGCATCGGTTCCTATGCGGACCCGGAGGGGAAGATTTCCCACGTCAGGATTTTCAAGCGGCTCTATGTCAAGCCGGACGGCACCCGGCTGATTCTCGGCATCGGCATCGATGTCACGCACGAGTACGAGCTGGAGTGCGAATTCGGCAGGAACGTCGAGAAACTCAATCTGCATATCCGGGACGAGCGGAGCATGAACCGCTGTCTGGCCTTCATCTCCGGCCAGGGAGAGTTCGATACGGTGGTCAACTCGTTTCTCCGGGAACTGGCCGGAGGCACCCGGGCGGACCGGCTCGCCATCTTCCTGGCGGACAAAGAGTCGGGCGGATTTTCCGTCTCGCACGAGTGGAACCGGATGCCGGAAAGCCCCGGACACACCCGGCTCCGGACGCTCAACTGTGACGATTGCGACGCATTGCGTGAACGGCTTGAAGCCGATGAGTCGGTCGTACTCCCCGATCTGTCGGTTCTCCCCGCGGGGCTGGAACTTCCGGCTACGAAGTTTCTGGAATGCGGCGTCCGTTCCCTGCTGATCTCCGGAATCCGGCGCGAAGGCCGTCTGGTCGGATTCGCCGTGATGGAATTCCACGGCGAACCCCGTGATATCTCCGAAGAAGACCGGCGCGGCGTGGTCAACGCGGGCAATTTGTTTCTGCTGGCTTTCGAACGGGAAGGGCAGTTGCATGAGCTGGAGGAGAGCGCTGCCGTTCAGCGGCAGATGATCGACAATATGCCGATGCCGGTGCTGCTGTTCGACCCCGATTTCAACATTCTCTCCGTCAATTCGAAAGTTTGCGAGGCGTCGGCCAAGACGGAGAGCGAGCTGATCGGCCGGAAATGTTACAGCGCCCTCTGCTCCTGCGACGAACCGCCGGAATGGTGCCCGATGAAACGGACGCTGGAGGACGGTACGGTCACCCAGTCCGGGAACCGCATCGGGAACAAGGATTATGTCATTCACACCCAGCCGATTTTCGATAAGGAAGGGAAGCTGATCTACATTCTCGAAACCCGGCTGGATGTGACCGAACAGCTTCGCCAGGCCGGTCGCCTTTCGACGCAGAATCTGCTGTTGAGCAATGCGGCGGCGCTGGCGCACATCACCTATTTTTCCGGCAACGAGACGGGAGATTGCCGGGTGATCGGCGGCAGTACCGCGATCGGGCTGCCCACCGACGGGTTCCACCCGTTCCGGTTCTCCGGATGGCTGGTTCCGGAGGATCGTGAAATGTTCGACGCGCTTTGCCGCCGGATCATCGCCGGTGCGGACAACTCGCTGGAGATGGTCTGCCGGTCCGAAGTATCCGGTGAAAGGCGCAGTTACCGGCTGGTGGTTTCTCCGGACCGGAACCGGCCGGAATGTTTCGTCGGCATCCTGTTCGACATCACCGCCGCCGTCGCTTTCGAAACCGAACGGCAGGAGCTGATCAAATCGCTCAAGAATCATGTCGAGAACGAGCGGATCGTCAACGCCGGGCTCTCCCAGATCGTATTGGAAGAGGGGTTCGACCTCAACGTCGAGGCGATTCTGCGGATTATCGCCACCCAGCTGGGGGGCGACCAGGCGTTTTTCGGCGTGTTCGAAGAGAGTGGAACACGGTTCCTCTTCTGTCACGAATGGCTGAACCAGGGGGTCTCTCCCCTGAAGTCGGTCAAGGACCCGGTGTTCCGGGAACAGTTCCCGAAATGGTACGACAGGTTTCGCAACAATGAACTTCTGGCGATTTCGGATATCCCGAATTCCGAATATGCCGGGGTATTGAAGGAGCCGGGCTGGCGGACGCTGCTGTGTGTGCCGGTCTGGTCCGGGCGGGATTTCTGCGGAATTCTCGGCATCAGCTTCATCCGGGAGGCGCGCGAAGTTTCGGAACTGGACCGCGCCATCATGCGGTCGGCCGCGCGGCTGGTCGAAATTTCGCGTGAACACCAGCTGCAGAGCGAGTCGTTCGACGCGCTGGACCGGCAGAACCGGCTGATTATCCGGTCGATCCAGATTCCGATCTGCCTGTTCGACGAGAAGGGCAAACTGATTCGCTGCAACCCGGCGGCCGAAGCGCTCACCGGGGTTTCCGAGGAGGAGATGCTGGCCAGGCCGTGTTCGTGGAGCCTCTGCGGTTATGCGGAGTCGCCGACGTACTGCCCGGTCATGAATGTGATCCAGACCAGCGTCCCGTGCACCTATGAGATGGTGATCAACGGGCATGAGTGCATGGTGACCGCGTCGCCCATCCGCAACCGCAACGGGGAGTTGGTTCACGTGATCGAAAGCGTGATCGATATGAGCGAAATCAATGAGAGCAAGCGGCAGCTCGAGGTCGCGGTGAAGGCGGCGCTGGCGGCGGACAAGGCCAAGAGCGCGTTCCTCGCCACGATGAGTCACGAGTTGCGCACGCCGCTCAATGCGGTGATCGGGTTTTCGGAGCTGCTCAAGGCCGACAACCTGCCGGCGGAAGAGCGGCACGAATACACGCAGTCGATCAACCTGGCCGGGAATGCGCTGCTGAACCTGATCAACGATGTGCTCGATATTTCCAAGATCGAGGCGGAACAGTTGGTCTTTGTATCGCAGCCGACCGATGTGAAGGCGATGATCGATGAAATCGCGGCGGTATTCCGTTACAAGATTCAGGAGAAGGAGCTTTATTTCCGGACCGAATGCCCGGAAGACCTGCCGGTCCTGATGCTCGACAGCCAGCGGCTCCGGCAGATTTTGTTCAATCTGGTCGGAAACGCGGTGAAGTTCACGCCGGCCGGCGGAATTACGCTGACGGTGGACTTTCAGCCCACCGACGCCGGGAGCGGAATCCTCCGGATTCGCGTTGCGGATACCGGAATCGGAATCCGGCCCGAATCGCAGGACCAGATTTTCCTGCCGTTTGTTCAGCAGGACGCGGTGCGCGACAGCCGCGTCTTCAACGGCACCGGGCTGGGGCTGGCGATTTCGAAGCGGCTGGCGATCGGCATGGGCGGCGACCTCACGGTCGAAAGTGTTCCCGGCAAGGGCAGCTGTTTTATTTTGAACCTGCCGAAAGTCGCCTGCACCGACCAGCCGCCTCTGGTGGCGGAGCCGGAAGAGGAAGACGACCAGTTGTCCGGCCGGGTTCTGCTGGTCGATGATGTGCCGATGAATCTGCGCGTGCTTCAGGCGATGGCGACGACGCTCGGGTTCGAGTGCGTCTGCGCCGCAAACGGCCTGGAGGCGTTGGAGATTTTCGACCGGGAACAGAAGTTCGATGTGATTCTGACCGATCTCTGGATGCCGGAGATGAACGGGATGGAACTGGCTGAACGGATTGCGGAGAGAACGGGGGGCGCCCTGCCGGTTATCGCGGTCACCGCGGATACCCAGATCGCCGGCGAACTTCCCGACGGCTTTGCCGAGGTTCTCCTCAAGCCGATCACGCCGCGCACGCTCGGCAAGGCGATCCGCGAGGCGCGGCGCAAACGGTGAAACTGATGAAACGAAGACCAGAAGGCGAATGATATGAGTGATCGAAGATACAACGTATTGGTTCTCGACGACGAGAAGTTCATTCTTCTCACGGTGGCGGCCTGTCTCAAGACCGGTCCCTATCAGGTGACGACTGCCGACCGTGCGGAGGATGCGCTCAATGCGTTCAAGCAGAAGCGGTTCGATGCGATTCTCTCCGACATCATGATGGACTCGGTGGACGGGTTCCGGTTCCGGGATATGATCCGCAACTACAACAAGCGGATTCCGATCATCTTCCTGACTTCGCTGATGGACGACATCGACAACTCGCTCATCAACCGGATCATGAAGGACAATTACTCCTACTATCTCAATAAGAACTTCACCCGGACCAGCCTGCTCGAAAAACTCGACCAGGTGGTGAAGACCTATCAGGCGCAGAACGAGATTTCCCAGCTGGAGAAGAAGATCGAGAGCGATCTGGAGCTGGCCACCCAGGTGCAGACCGCCATGCTGCCGCCGTGGGTCCATTTTACCGACACCTATTTGTTCAGCTTCGTTTACCGTCCGCTGTTCAAAATCAGCGGCGACCTCTTCGAGTGGATTCCGATCTCGCCGACCAGCTGCCTGTGCGTGTTCGGAGATATTTCGGGGCACGGGATTCACTCGGCGCTGGCGATGACGGCGGTGCTGTCGATCCTGAAACAGCTGACCGCGATCCAGGAGCCGGGGACGCTCCGGCCGGACCGGATTCTCCGCGAGCTCAACGACTTTTTCTGCGAAAAGCTCAACATGTGCAGCTATATGACCTGCCTGGTGGGCATCTGGGATTTTGGCGCGAATAAGCTGATCTACCACAATGCCGGTCATCCGGACCTGCTTTGCTTCCATGCCAGCAACGGGGAGTCGTTCGACCCGAATCCGCGCCGGCGCGGGAGTCTTCCGGTCGGCATGCTGCGCGACGCGGATTACCTTGAGAGCAACAACGTCGAGCTGAAATTCACCGACGACACCGTGTTCCTCTCCCACTCCGACGGGCTGTGGGACATCGGCACCCACCCGAACGATTCGTCGGGCGTCGACGTCAAGACGTTTCAGCAGCTTGCCTCGGCGGCGGTCCGGGACAATTTCATCGTCGAGATTCCGTTCCGCCTGGCCGGAGCGCTGGAGCAGATCGGTTATGATACGCCGATGGATGATTACTCGCTTTTCGTGCTGAAAAAACTGCCGAAGGGCATCGGCGACTCCCTGTTTCTGCGGCAGGTTCCGCTCGATGCCGCGGCCATCGACCGGGCGACGGCCGACGCCGCCGCGTTTGTCGAAAAGATGACCGGGTCGGAGGAACTGTCCGGCAAGACCGAAATTCTGCTCAGCGAATTCCTGGTCAACATCGTCAAACGCGGGCTGGAACATTACAAGAAGGCGACCGATATGATCGCCGTGATGATCAAGCGCGTCGACGAGGGCATTTTGATCACCGTTCTGGATCGCGGCAAATTCTGGGAACACAGCGAACTCGATACGACCGAGGATCTCGATCAGCTCCTCACCGAATTGAGCCGTTCCAAGGCGGAGAGCGGCCGCGGGATTCCGCTGATCCGCACCCTGTCTCCGAAGATCAGCCGCCGGCATCTTTGCGGACTCAATGAAACGACTTTCACCGTTCTATACGAAGAGGAAAACTCAGGGAGGGAAGAGAAATGAGGGAATTTTTCAGGGCGCATTTGACTGAGACGCTCGGCATCGACGACCCGGAACTCCAGGAAGAACTGATCGGTGAATACAAACGGACGTTCGATGATTCCGTCATGCAGATGAAAAATGCCGTTGCCGCCGCCGATTTCGAACGGCTGCGCCGCCTTGGACACGCCCTCAAAGGGTGTGCGCTCAATATCGGTCACCCGGCGGGGCGCGAATGCGCCCTCGGCGTGGAGATGGGTGCCCGGAATTCCGATCTCGATGCCTGCCGCTCGGAGATCGACAAGCTGGCTGAAATGGCTCAACAATTGGAGTAGTGCCTTGGGGATTCATACAAAGACAAGCCTTGACCGGGAATTGACCCGGCTTTCCGGAGAACTCGCGCGGAGACAGCAGAACCGGGTGAAGCGGAGCTTCCGCATGAGCGCCTGGTTTCTGACCGTGTGGATGTCGTACCGGATCAAGCGTTTTTTCGACATCATCCTGTCGTTGGCCGCGCTGGTTGCCCTGCTGCCGTTTTTCCTGCTGCTTGCGGTCTGGATCAAACTCGATTCGCCGGGTCCGGTGATCTACAAGCAGCTGCGGGTCGGTCGTTTCGGGCGGCATTTCCGTTTTTATAAATTCCGGACCATGTGCAACGATGCCGACCGGATCAAGCAGAGACTGTTGAAAGACAACCAGTCGGCGGACGGCGTGATTTTCAAGATGAAGGCCGACCCGCGGATCACCCGGATCGGCCGTTATCTGCGCAAATTCAGCATCGACGAGCTGCCGCAGCTGTTCAATGTCCTGGTCGGCGACATGACCCTGGTCGGACCGCGTCCGCCGATTCCCGACGAGGTGAAGCAATATACGCTCGAAGACCGCAAGCGGCTCAATGTGACGCCGGGGCTGACCTGCATCTGGCAGATTTCCGGCCGCAGCGACATTCCGTTTTCGAAGCAGGTGCAGCTCGACAAGGAATATATCGCATCCCGCGGATTCTGGCGGGATTGCTGGATTTTACTCAAGACCGTACCGGCGATTCTGACCGGAAGAGGAGCTTATTGAAGTCGGAATGAAAGCGATTATCAATCCTTACAATCATGCGATGAAATGGAGCGAGGAGTTCTTCCCCGGGTACAGCATCTGTTCGCTGCCGGTGGCCGGGAAGGAGTTCGCCGAATTTCAGATCGATGCCGTATCGACGCTCGGGGTGAGCGAAATTGCGCTGCTCGATTATAATTTCGATTCGGCGTTGCGCAAGCAGCTCGGCCGCGGAGAACGCTGGTCGCTTTCGCTGCATTACCTCGGTTCCGGGATTCGGCGCGATCCGTTCCGGCTGATTGAGGAACATCGCGGATTTGCGGAGAAGGAAGACCTGCTGCTGGTCATGGGGCCGATTCTTCCGGAATTCGAAGGGGTCGAGCCGCTGATCGCCCATAGGGAGGAGGTCAAGCAGGGGGACCGGCATCGGGACGGGGTTTTTCTCTATCGCGACGGCATTCTGTACTACTGCCCGACGGCGCACCGCAGCATGCGCACGCTGCATGAATACTTTGAACTCAATTTTCAGCTGATGCATTCGCCGCGCAACCATGTTCTTCCGGGGTACCGGGTGGAAAACGGCGTCCATACCGGGATGAACGTGGTGATTATGCCGGGGTGTGAAATCACGCCGCCGGTCGTCCTCAACGACAACATCTGCCTGGAGCGTGACTGCCGGCTCGAACAGGGGGTTGTGGTCGGCCATGACACGATCATCGACAGCGGGAATATTCTGCGCCGCTGCGTTGTGTTCGACCATACCTACATCGGGAAGAACATGGAGTTCGTGAATAAGATCGTCGCCTCCGGCCGGATCATCGACCCGGTTCACGAGGTTGCGGTGGAATTGGACGAGTCCGGAATCTCCAGCAGCCTCGATGACGGCATGAAAAGCATCGACTGGACCGGTATTTTCGAATACTGGCTCTCCATGCTCCTGGCGGTCGTTTTTCTGATTCCGTACCTGGTCACGCTGCCGCTCCAGTTGGCGCTCGATCATTCGCTCTGGAGCCGTAAATGTTCGTTCGACCGCTATCCGGAGCTGTGGAAGGTGGTGCTCCGTTCCGGGCATCTGATTCGCCGGGGGCGGCGGAATGAACCTTATGTATTCTGTTTTTCCGACAGTTTTTCGGTTCGGCGCGATCCGTTGCAGCAGAAGCTCGACGATCGCTACTATGCGCATCACCGGACGCCTTACCTGATTATGAAGACTGCGATTAAGGCGTTTATCAACAGGATGTTCATTACTGATGAAACAGCTTAGGACAAATGAATTCTGCACGACGGACCGGGACCCCCTGGTCGAGTCGCTGCTGGCTCGGGCGGTGCCGGAGATTGCCGCCGAGGCCGGAAATTCCGGCATTCGGGAGTTGGCCGGAATTTACCTTGGCGGCGGCTACGGGCGCGGGGAGGGCGGCGTTTTTCGCGGTCCCGACGGCGTGCCGCATCCGTATAACGATCTTGATTTTTTTGTATTTACCGATGGGGCTTCGCGGCGGCGGCGGCGGGAGATCGGCGCTCTGCTTGAACCGATTGCGCATCGCTGGACGGAGACGCTCGGGGTTGACGTCGATTTCGGCCCGGCCAAGAATGTCGGAGCCCTCCGCCGCGTGGAGCGGACGCTGATGTATCAGGAGCTCAAACACGGTCATTGGCAGGTGTGGGGCGAGACGGATGTGCTGGCGTCGCTCCCTGCGATCGGGGCGGAAGAGCTGCCGCCGCAGGAGGGTGCCCGGCTGCTGTTGAATCGCGGCATGGGGCTGCTGCTTGCGGCGGAGCGTCCGACAGACAGCCAGGAGGATGTGAATTTCATCCTGCGCAATTTGAACAAAGCGGTGCTGGGGTGCGCCGATGCGCTGCTGATCGGCGCGGGGCGCTACCGCTACCGGTTGGACGAGCGGCTTGCCGCGTTCGAAACGCTGGCGGCGGAATGCGGGATGACGCCGGAATGGCCGGAGCGGTACGCTCGGGCGCTCGAATTCAAGGCGCGTCCCGACTTCCGCATCCCGGAGGATTGGGATGCGGCGTGGGATGGCGTGCGCCGGTTCTGGTGCGGGAGCGTCGCCGGTGTTTCCGGATGCCCTGCGGGGAATTCTCCTGAAGACGCGATTTCCGCATTGCACCGGAAGAGCGGCCTGCATGGCGGAAAAGGGCTGATGAATTGTTTGAACTGGGTCCGGAAAACCCATGCATTGGGCGGAGCGGTTCGGGAATGGTTTGATGCGCCGGAGCTTCGAATGCTTTACCGGCTTTATCGGTTGCTGGCCGCCTCCGGGCCTGCCCGGCGGGAAATCGCTGCGCCGGAAGAGCGCCGCAGACTGTATCGAATGTGGAAGTCAATCAATTGAACCGGGAAAGAAGTGTGGTTATATGAGTGACAGGGAATTCAATCTGCAGGATGAAGAACGCGAGCGGATGCAGCAGTTCGAGCTGTATCGCAAGCTCTGCGTCTCCATTCTTCTCAAATGGTGGTGGGCCGTATTGCTGCTGATGGCGGCGACAGCAATGGCATTGACGGTATTTTTCGAAGTCAAATTCTGGGGATCGCAGGAGCGTTACGAGACGGCGACCGGACTTTTTTTCTTTCCCAAGGAGGTCAAGTCCTTTTATGCTCCGATGAGCCAGAAACAGACGATGGAGCTGTTTGAGCGCAGTACGCTGCTCAAGCAGGTCGCGGACCGGCTGAATCTGAGCGCCAAGGAGCGGGCGTCGCTGGCCGGACGCATTGAAATCACCAGCGACAAGAACCGCCCGAACCTGATCCAGATCGCGGTGAAGGCCCATACGCTGGAAGGCGCGGTCCTGCTGGCGAACGCGGTGGCTGACGTCTGCTGCGACGAATACGTGGAGTTCCGTTCGCGCGATTTGCGGAGCCGGCTCGATACGATGCTCGACCGCAAAGCGGAACTGGAACGTTCTCTCGACCGTGCCGAAAAGCAGCAGCGGGAACTGGTGAGCACCTGGACCGCGCTGTCGCCTTTGCAGGAAGTCGATCGGCTGCGGGTGGTCATTTCGGTCGGGCTTGCCAAATTGTCGGAGCTCAACATTCAGTATTCCAATGAGGACGCCAGGCGGAAGAAACTCGAGGAACTGCTCTCGAAGATCGACTCCAACGGCCTCAAATACGCGGACCGGCTCAGGGAGTTGCTGGAAAACCAGGAACGGCTCAAGAAGGAAACCTACCGGTTGCGGCAGCTCTATACCGACAAGAATCCGCGGCTCCAGGCGATCGTGGCCGAGTATGAGGACGCGGAGAGGGAGTACGAGGACTTCGTGAAGGAAAAGCAGATCCGCACCCGTGACCCCGAGAGCCTGCGGAATGCCGACGCCATGCTCAAGGAACTCTCCGCCACCACCGAGAGCCTGGAGAATTTGAAGCAGAACCGCGCCGCATTGAACAGTGAGATCGAGAAGAACCGCGAAACGGTGGCCCAGTTGACCGCGATGCTGCCGAAATACGACGAATACGTCACGCAGCGCCAGTCGCTGTTCGAGATACTGAATTCGGTGGAGGAGGGAATCGGGGATATCCAGCTGCTTCTGGCGATGACGCCGAACGACCTTCAGCAGGTGGAAAAAGTGACCGGGGCCTCCCGCTGCTCCGCCTTCGACAAGAAGGCCATCGCCCTGATCATGGCGGGAACGGTGGTGGTGACCGGTACCGGGGTGATTCTGCTGATCGTGTTGTCGATCCTGTTCGGAAAGGTTTCGACGCTGGAAGAAATTTCGGCGAACCGGAATCTGGTTGCGGTCGGGTCATATCCGGCCTCCGAGAAGCAGTTTTCTTCCGCACAGGAGAAAGAAGCGGTTCTGCACGGAATCTATTACAAGTACCGGGAGGTGCTGGGCAGCGGACATGTTCTTTTCGAAGGCGTGGGGGAGGGCGGCCGGATGGTTCCCGACATTCTTGAGGCGCTCGAATGGAACTCGGCCATGGCCGGGCTCAAGGTGGTCCGGATCAATATTGTGTCGGCGGTCGATTACAAGGTTCCTGAGGATTGCGAGGATCATTCCGATCTCGTTGCGGTTCAATGCGCCGGAACGGAGGGATTTCTGCCGGTCGGCAATCTCCATGCTCTCTCTCCGGCCGAGCTTGAGATGCTCGGCAGCGATGTGAAAACGCTGTTGAAAAAATATGATGTCCTGGTGCTGGTGCGGAGCACGCCGCTGCAGGCGCCGGAACTTTTTTACCGGCAGATGGTGGCCTTCTGCGATTGTTCGTTGTTGTACTTCGGGGCGGGCGCCACTTCACGGCGGCTGCTCCGTTATACCGCCGGGCTGCCGCGCTCCTGCGGCCGCACCGTTGCGGTGATTTTAACCGGGGTCAAACGTCTGACTCCCGCCGACGCGAGGTAGGAACTATGATTGGAACCAGTCGAAATATTTTTCTATGTGCGATGCTGCTTTTGCTGACCTCCTGTACGGTATGGGAGCGCGGTACCGGCACGTTTCTGGATTATCCGGAGCTTTCGGAGTCGAATCCGCAGATTGTCGAGGGCATCAAGTTCAGCGAGGAGGAACGTTCGGCGCAGATCGAACAGCTCAAAAAACTGGCGGAAGAACCCTACCCGCAATATAAGATCAACGCCGGCGACGTATTCCTGATCAAGGTCTACAACCATCCCGACCTGGAGCTTCAGACGCCGATCACGCCGGACGGATACATCGCCATGATGTTCGTCGGGCAGGTGAAGGTGGCCGGCTGCACGCTGCCGGAAGCGATCAAAAAGATCGAGACGGCGCTTTCCGACTATATCAAAACCCCGGTGGTCAGCATGTCGCCGGTGCTGATCAATTCGCAGAACGTGACGATCGCCGGCGGCGTGAACCGTCCCGGCAGGTACAGCGTGAGCGACGGAATGCGCCTTTCCGATCTGTTTGCGATGGCCGGCGGGTCGGCCAGCCGTCTGTTCGACGGTCAGGTGGTCGATGTGGCGGATTTCAAGAATTCGATTTTCGTCCGCAACAACAAATATATTTCGCTTGACTTTTCGGCTGCGATCGAGCGCGGCGACCATTGGAGCAACATCAAGCTGCATCGTGACGACTATATTTACATCGCGGTCCGTTCCGAGACGATGGTTACGCTGCTCGGCGAAGTCTACAATCCGCACCGCCGGATCTGGAACCAGACGCTGGGATTGCTTGAACTCATCGCCGAAAGCGGCGGCCTCAAGGAAACCTACTGGAGATATGCGGTCATCATGCGCGGTCCGGTCACGAATCAGACCTATTACCGGGCCGACCTCGACGAGATCCTGCTGGGCAAAAAGCCGAACATCATGTTGGAACCGGGGGACATCGTTTATGTTCCGAGGGATAACATTTCCGAATACAACGTGTTCATTCGCAAGCTGATGCCTACCGGTCAGCTGATCAATCTCTATCTGACGCCCGGATTCTTCTGGTTGAGGTTCATGTGAAGTATGTCCTGTTCATGATCACGCTGTCGGGGGTGGTCCCCGCTGCATTTCTTGCGGCTTACAACCGCAAGCTGATGCGGCTGATTGCGTTCATGATGCTGGCCACGGTGCTGGTGTTCAACCAGACTGCAATCAACTTCATGTCGCATGAAACGTACCGCGGGACATCGCGCGGGATGGAGATTTCGGCAATCCATCTCTGCGCGTTTTCCCTGCTTCTGGCGGTCCTGATCCGGAAGGGGCGGCTGAAGTTGGTTCCAGACGCCGGAATCTGGGTGTTTTTTGTCTATTTTCTGCTCAGTCTCCTGTCTATCGTCAATTCGGCGAACGTGCTGTTTTCCTTTTTCGAGGTCTGGAAGATGGTGATGCTTTACGTGGTGTTCATCGCGGCGTGGAACTACATGGATCTGACCGGGGACGTCGAAGTGTTTCTGTACGGCATGGCGGCGGTGGTGTTCCTCAATTTCGGCGTGGTGGTCTGGGGGTATTTCCGTCAGGTCTACCAGGCCAGCGGGGTGTTCCCGCACCAGAACAGCATGGGGATGTACATGGCGCTGGCGGGGAATTTGTTCCTGGCCTGTTTTTTCAGCGCGAAAGACCATTTCCGGAGGGGGTTCTTTGCGATCGCCTTCGTGGTTGCTTCGGTCTCCCTGGTGCGGACCTTTTCCCGCGGCGCGATCGCCTGTTATCCGATCGGCTGCGGGTTGACCATGGCCGTTTCCCTGATGTACGAGTTCGACCGCCGGAAAGTGATGCTGATTGCGGGGGTCGGCTGCGCGGCGCTCGTCGGTTCGATTCTCTTCGTCAACCGGGTCATCGAGCGGTTCGAAACGGCGCCAGAACGTTCCGCCTCTACCCGCGTCGAACTGGCGGAAAGCGCGCTGAAGATGATGAATGACAAAGTGTTGGGCGTTGGCCTCAACAATTGGGGAATCAAGATCAATCCGCCTTATTCCTACGCGCGGGAACGGAACGACAAGTCGGAGTTCAACGACGAGGCCAAGGACGGAATCGTCGAAACGGTCTATCTGCTGGTCGGGGCGGAGTGCGGATACGGCGGACTTCTGGCGCTTCTGGTCTGGTTCGGCTATTATTGGACACTGGCGTTGCGGATGCTGAAGAAAATGAAATATACCCCGTGGTTTTTCATCGTTGCGGGCGCTGCCGGCGGGCTGCCGGCGAACTATCTTCAGTCGGTGCTGGAGTGGGTGCTCAAGCAGCAGATCAACTTCATGCAGCTGGTGGTGATCTTTGCGATGCTGAGTTTCGTGAGTTATCAATATAAAAAAGAGCGTGCCCAACAGCGGAATCAGGGCGGTGGAGCCCTGCCGCTTCGGGGATAGGGTATCAGGAAAGCAAGCCGTAATATGCCAAGAATCAGCATCATTGTTCCGGTCTACAATGCGTCGGAGAGGCTGGAAGCCTGTCTGGATTCCCTGCTGGCCCAGGAGTTCCGGGATTTCGAACTGATTCTGGTCGATGACGGTTCCACCGACCGTTCCCCGGAAATCTGCCGGAGATACCGGGATCGGGAGCCGGAGCGGATCACGCTTCTCGGCGGCCCGAACCGCGGAGTGAGCGCGGCCCGCAATCGCGGTCTTGACGTTGCGCGCGGCGAGTGGATTCTCTTCTGTGACGCCGACGACCGGGTCGATCCGCAGATTTGCGGATACCTGTTCGGCCGCGCCGTGGCGGCGGACGCGGATATGAGCTGCTGCGCGTTCTTCCAGATTTCGGGGGCGCTCTCGGAACCGAAAATGAATTTCCCGTGTACCGAGGAGGTCATTCCGGAGCAGGACGAGGTGATCCGGCGGGTCTGGATGCCGCTGCTCTGCTCCCGGCCGGGCCATTACGGATACCTTCACGGTTCGCTTTTCCGGCGGAGTCTGCTCGAAGCCTGGCATATCCGCTTCTTCGAAGGACTGAAAATTCAGGAAGACACCTTGTTTCAGTTGCAATACCTGCTCCGGGTGAGGCGTCTGGCTGTTTCGGACCGGCCGCTTTACGACTATCTGCGCGCCGAAAATTCGCTTTGCTCGCAATACTTCTCCGGGGACCGCGCGCTGGCGCGGGAACAGGCGTGGACGATCCTTGAGAAACAGCGGCTGGAACTCTTTCTCGCCAGCGGCTTTTCCGAGGCCAAGCCGGAGTTGGTTGCGGAATTCCGGATGCGGGTTTTTTACCACGAAGTCCAGGCGGTCTGTTGCGACGACAGCCTTTCGGGGCGCGGGCGCCGGGAGAAGTTGCAGGAGATCGCCCGCCGGGCGCGGCGGGAGCTGGGGGCCGGAGCGCCGTTTTCCGGCCTCTTCGGGAAGAGCGCCCGGATTTTCCTCCTGGCGTTGTTTTACTGCCGGCCGCTGCTGCCGCCGCTGTGCGATTGGAAACGGAAGCGGGATCGGAAATAAACTTTCCCGAAGCCGTTTGGGAATATGAAAGGAATGAACCTGATGAAATCGTCAATCCGTAACAGTCTGTTGGTGCTGGTCGCCCTGTTCGTCGTCGCGGCGGCGGGTATGGTGGCGGCCGTTCTGGCGGAGCCCGCCGCGGCCGCCGAGCTCCGGCCGCATGGCGATTGGCGCGTCGTGTATCTCGACGACCGGACGATTGCGCTGACCGGGGATTACACCGATTTCATCCGTGAATGTTATAAGGCCGAATGGGAAAGCACGTTGCAGAAATGGTTCCAAAAGCCGGTTCCGGCCTGGATGATGGATTCCGGCGTGCGTTATTTCGGCAGCGAGACGATCGGCCGTCATCGCCCGGCGATTGCCGGAGCGCTCCAGCAGTTCGACCGGATTTCGGTGACTGACGGCAAGGGGAAGGCGGTGAAGATTGACAAGGCCGGCTATTGGCTCAATCCGACCGGCGCGGCGCGTTTTTCCGATGCCGAGGGTAGGGAGCGCATCACCGAGAATGCCGATGTCGCCTTCTTCCTCTTCCTGCAGTTTGCCGAGGCCTTGACGCCGGGAGCGGAGTATCGGATTGCGCTTCCGACCGGGGAGACGGTCGTTTATCATTACGATCCGGAGAAGAACGCTTCCGCGCTGTTCAAGATCAACCAGCTCGGTTATGCGCCGCAGGCGGGCCGCAAATACGCCTACCTCGGCGCCTGGCTCGGCGACGCCGGGCCGATGTCGCTGGCGAACTATCTCGGCAAGCCATTCGAACTCTGCGACGCCGCCACCGGAAAACCGGTTTTTACCGGAACTGTCGCCGCCAGGATTCCCGACCCGAAGACGAAGACCGGCACACCGTTTACCGGGGAGGAGACGGCCGAGCTGGATTTCTCCGGGTTCTCCACGCCGGGCCGCTATTATCTGCGCGTTGCGGGCATCGGCCGCAGCGAGGAGTTTCCGGTGGACGGCCGTTCGATCGCCGAGGCGTTCTATCTTCACGCCCGCGGCCTCTATCACAAACGCTGCGGCATCGCCAAGGAGAAGCCGTACACCAACTGGACGGTCCCGATTTGCCACACCGTCGTGTTGCGCGGGACGTTCCCGCCGGAAAACGGCCACTACGGTGCGGCGCGGAAAGGGCAGACCCGCGACTTTGGGTTCTTCGACGCGGCGGGGAACTCCATCCAGGTCAACCATTTCAAGTTGATCGGGCAGAATCCGCCGCCGGCCGGTGCGGAAAAACTGTTCCTGCCCGGCGGATGGCATGACGCGGCCGATTTCGACCGGAGGCCCTTCCATCTTTCGATCGTCGGCGACCTGGTCGCGGCATACCTGATCCGGCCGGACAATTTCAGCGACGGACAATTGAATATTCCGGAAAGCGGAAACGGCATTCCCGACATCCTCGACGAAGCGCGCTGGGGGCTCGAACACCTGCGGCTCGCCCAGCAGCCGGACGGCGGCGTCGGAACCTGGATCGAGACCGACCATCACCCCTGGCCGAATGAATATCTGCCCTCCAGCCCCCAGAAGCCGTTTCTGCTTTCGCTGGCCACGCGCGGCAGCTCGCTGCATTATGCCGCTTATGCGTCGATGCTTTCACTCGCGCTCGACCGGGCCGGGGCGAAAAAGGAGGCGGAGCTTTACCGCGAATCGGCCCGCCGCGCCTGGGAGTTCGCGATGAATCCGGCCAATCGCCGGACGCAGTACTACAACTACGAGATCGACAAGAAGAAGCAAACCATCAGCTACCGGGAACCGGCCGCTCTGCCTGAGGAATTTCTCTTCAAGGCGGCAGGGAACCTTTATCTGCTTTACAACGATCCGAAGTATCTCGCTCCGTTGGAAGGGAAGCTGGATGATTTCAAGGCGGTGGCGCGCAAGAGTTCCTGGAATTGGTCGCCGTTCTTTCTCTTCGAGCTGGAGTTGTTCGGGGACCGGCTGCCGGCCGAGCTGACGGCGGTGCGGGATTTCATGCGGGAGTCGCTGCTGAGGGAAGCCGACCGGCGGCTTAAGGAAATCGACGGGAACTATCCTTACCGGACTTCCTGGTATTCTCCCGATGACTGGCGGGTTTCGACCATGAAATGGGGAACTTACCACCCGCTCAGGCGGGCGCTGCATCTGCTGGCCGCCTGGGTGATCACCGGAGAGAAGCGATATCTTGACGCCGCCTATCTCTGCAACGATTTTCACAACGGGGCCAATCCGAACGGGATGACGATGACCAGCGGTTTGGGGTATTGTTATCCGGCCCGTTTTCTCGATCTCACCAGCTATGCCGACGGCATCGGTGAATTCGTACCCGGCATCACGCCGTATCGCGACACCTATTTCGCCGAGGTCAGCGACGCGCGGCTGGCGCACGGACTTTATATCGACAAACGCTCCTCCGTCGGATTCAAGGGGTTGTCTCAATCGATGCTGCCGTTGTCGCTCACCGGGGGAAAACCGCTCACCGAGGCGGAGAACCGGACCCTCCTCGGAAATACCTGGCCGATCTGGCGCCGCTGGTCGAATCTGGAAGGGTACAGTGTTCCTTCCAGTGAATATACGGTATGGGAGACGATCGCTCCGGCCGCCGTGGCGACCGGTCTTCTGCTCGACCATGCGTATCCGCCGGAGAAGGAACAACTGGAACGTGTTCCGGTTGATGATATCAGGAAACTGCGTGGCTTTGCCCCGCTTCCTTGAGGAGGTGAAAGATGAAAAAACGGATCGAAGTATTTCTGTTCATCGATGCGCTGGGATGGGAATTGGTGCGCGAGACGCATTTCATGGAACGAGAACTGCCGGAGCGGCGGAAAATCCGCATGCAGTTCGGATACTCCTGCACCGCGATTCCGACGATTCTGTCGGGCAAGACGCCGTCGGCGCACGGACACCTGGGGTTGTTCTGCTACGATCCCGCGCATTCTCCGTTCAAGCTGCTGGGGCTGGTGCATCCGCTGCTGCGCCCGCGTTCGTTTTGGAACCGGGGACGGGTCCGGAATGTTCTCTCGAAAGTGGTCAAGAAACTCTACGGCTATACCGGATATTTCCAGCTTTACCGGATGCCGCTGGACCGGATCGGCAAGATGGATTACTGCGAGAAGAAGAACCTGTTCGTTTCGAAGGGGATGGAGCCGGTTGAAAACCTCTGCGACGTGCTGGAAAAAGAGGGGCTTGACTTCCACATTTCGGACTGGCATTTGAAGGATTCCGAAAATTTCGCCATCGGCAGACGCCTGCTCGAAGAGGAGAAGTGCGAGTTCCTGTTTCTCTACACGGCGGGATTCGATGCGCTCGAACATGCGCATGTCGATGACCGGAAGATCATTCACTCGGGGCTGGACTTCTACGCGGACGGCATCCGCGGGCTGATCAAGGCGGGGGCGGCTCACGCCGATGAGTTTCACATCACCGTGTTTTCCGACCACGGAATGACGCCGCTCGCGGGGACGGTCGATCTGGAGGCGGCGGTCAGGAAGACCGGCCTGGTGTTCGGGCGCGACTACGCGGCCTGCTACGATTCGACCATGTTCCGGGTGCATTTCCTGAAGCCGGAATCGGAGCCGCTCATCCGGGAGGCGCTCGTCCCGTTCGCTTCGTCCGGGCGCTGGCTCTCCCGGGAGGAGGAGCGCGGATACGGAATCGAGCGCGAAGACCGCAAATTCGGCGATGCGATTTTCCTGCTGAATCCGGGGTTGCAGATCGTTCCGTCGGACATGTGCGCGAAACCGTTGAACGGAATGCACGGCTTCGACCCGGACGACCCGGATTCCTCCGCGGCGATCCTGTCGAACGTGCCGATTCCGGACGATGTGAATCAGGTCGCCGATTATTTTGGGCTGATGCGGCGGCGGATCGCCGAACTCAGGGAGTTGCGTCGATGAAGATCCCCGTATTCAAAAATACCATGACGAATTATGTGTTCATGGCGGTCCGACTGGTTCAGGGAATTCTGATCACCCGCTGGCTGCTCTCCAACCTCGGCAAGGAATATTACGGCCTCTGGGCGATTCTGTGGTCGTTCTTCTGCTACTCGCTGCTGCTCGACTTCGGCTTCGGCACCATGGCGCGGAAATGCACCTCGACCGAACTGTACCGTTCCGATATCGACCGCTACAACCGGACGATTTCGACGGTATTCTCCTTTCACATCTCCATGTCGCTGCTGATCCTGGCCGGAACCGGAATTGCGGTGTTCTTCGTCCCGTTCCTGCTTCACGCCGAACAGGCCACGCCGGAACAGCTGGCTTATTACCGGACCTGTTTCCTCTGCTTCGGAATCGGTTCGGCGCTGGTTTTCCCGTTCGGGATTTTCCCGGAGATCCTGGTCGGTCTTCAGCGCATCTATCTGCGGAATTATGTCAACATCATCTCGAAAGTCGTCGAATTGGCGGGCGTCCTGGTCATTTTCCGTCTCGGCGGCGGGTTGGTCACGGTGATTCTGTTCACCGTGGTGCTGATGGCCCTGACCCAGCTTTCGATGCTGTTTTTCGCCCTGCGGCTGATTCCGGGGTTCCGGCTGCGATTCCGGGTGCGGCCCGACCCCGAGCTGTTTCATGAAATTTTCCATTTCAGCGGCTTCGTGTTTCTGATCATGATGGCGAAACTGTTTTCGGATCGCAGCAACCCGCTTTTGATCAGTATCTTCTGCGGACTTGTCCCGGCGGCGTCCTTTCAGCTCGGCAGCCGGCTTCCGCAGCTTGTCGGGCAGCTGACCGGGCCGTATCAGGAAAACATCTCGCCGCTTTCGGCGCTGCTGCACGCCCGGCGGAAACGGAAACTGCTGGGTAAAATCCTGTGCAACTCGATGCGCTGGAACAGTTTTCTCGCCTGCGGGCTGTGCGCCGGGAGCATTCTGTTCGCCGGGGAGCTGATTCGTATCCTGTTCAAGATTGATGACCCCGTCGCGGTGGATATCTGCCGGATCATGGCGCTCACGATTTTTGTCTGGCTGGTGTTCCGGGCGATTCCGGAACGTTACTTCCTGATGACCGGCGGGCACCGTTTCCTTTCGCTGCTGCAGGTGGCGGAGAGCGTGCTGGTCCTGATCCTCTCGATCATTTTTCTGCCCTATTACGGAGCGATCGCCGTGGTGGCGACGGCGTTCTGCGTCAAGGTCGGCTGCATCGGCGGAGTGCTTCTGCCGCGTTTTCTGCTCTGGACCGGGATCGGGACGTTTGCCTTGCTGCGCGACGCGCTGCTGCGTCCGATGGCCGCGCTGCTGCCGACCTTGATTGCCTGGCTGGCGGAGATTCACTACTGTTCCGGACGGCTGAACGATTTCTGGCTGGTTGCGCTGGCCGGGGCGACGGCCGCGGTGCTGTACCCGATCGCATCATTTTTTCTGATAACCAGCCGGATCGAACGTGCAAAAATCGTCAAGACGGTGTATACTTATCTGGGTGCCACTCAATCATAAGGAGAATCCTCGGCTATGGAACTGAAATTCGATAAGATCGGCAATGTGTTGAAGATTACTGTGGAGGGGCGTCTGGTCGCCGCCTGTTCGGAGGAGTTCAAAGAGACGATCTCCGGCTGGCTGGCCGAAAACCGCTATCTGCTTTTCGACCTGTCGCAGATGAACCATATCGACAGCAGCGGGCTCGGCGCTTTGGTCTATGTGCTTCAGAAGGCGAACTCCCAGGACGGGACGGTCAAGCTGGCCTGCCTCCAGGCACGTCCGCGGATCGTGTTCGACATCACCAAAGTTTACCGCATCTTCGAAATTTACGATTCGGTCGATGCGGCGCTGGCCTCGTTTCACAATTCGTCAAAATAAGAATCGGACGGGAGGGCGGTTATGGAGGACCCGGTCATCAGCATCGTCATGCGGTCGCACAACGACGACCCGTACATCGGCCGGACGCTGGAAAGCTTCCGGAACCAGCGCTGTTCCCGGAGCTTTGAAATCGTCTCGATGGACGACAGTTCGACGGACCGCACGCGGGAGATCATCGCGGAATATCCGGACATCCGCCGGGTCGATCCTCCGCCGGGCGTCTACATCCCCGGCAAGACGCTGAATGCGGCGGTCCGGGCGTGCCGGGGTGAAGTGGTCGTCTTCAACAACGCCGATGCGATTCCGCTCGACGACGAATGGCTCGAACGGCTGACCGCTCCTCTCTTTGCCGAGCCGGAAGTGGCGGCGGCGTTCGCCAACCAGCTTCCCCGCCCCGATGCGTTCTGGCTGGTTCGCAAAGATAGTTACCGCGCCTACGGCGACGGCAGGACCGCCGCGAAGTGGGACTTTTTCTTCTCATTGGCCTCTTCGGCGGCGCGGCGTGCGGAGCTGACCGAATACCCGTTCTCGCTGATCCTCCGCAGTTCCGAAGACATCGACTGGGCGTGGCGGGCGGTTCAGCGCGGGCGGCAGCTTCGTTACGTGCCCGACGCGCGGGTCGAGCACTCGCACAATTACGACTGGACGGCGCTCTGGAAGCGGTTTCAGAGCGAGGGCGATTCCGCCGCGCAGATTTTCGGAACGGTCCCCGGATGCTTCGGTTCGCTTGTCCGGGCGGGGATGGAGACGCTTCGCGATTTCGCTTTTCTCGCGGTTCACCCCCGCGGCTGGCGTGAGATTCCGGCTGCTCCGATTCGCCGCCTGATTCAGAAAATGGCATTCCGGCGCGGCGGACTCGCCGCCTTTGCGAGAAAGCAGGCGAAACCATGAAGGTCGCCCAGGTCGTCCGCCGCTTTTCGTTCGACGAGTGGGGCGGTACGGAAAACGTGGTCTGGAACAGTACGCTGGCGCTCCGTGAGCTCGGCATCGAGTCGGAGATTCTGGCCACGTCGGCGCTTTCGACCCCCGGCGACGAGGTGCGCGAGGGGGTGCCGATTCGCCGCTTCCGTTATTTTTATCCCTACTTCCCCATGCCGGGCAAGACGCGCCGGGCGCTCGACAAGAAGGGGGGCAGCCCCTATTCTCCGGGGCTTTGGCGGGCGATGACCCGGGGCGGATTCGACCTGATTCACATTCACGCCGGCGGGCGGGTGGCGATGCTGGCGGTGGCGGCGGCGCGGAAGTGCGGAATTCCCTGTGCAATCAGCCTTCACGGCGGATTCGCCGATGTTCCCAAACGGGAGATGGAGGAGATGCTCGCCCCGCTTCGCGGCAAGTTTCATTACGGCGGCATCATCGACCGGCTGCTGCATCTGCCCCGCAATCCGGTGGGCGAGGCGGACGCGGTGATCTGCGTCGGCCAGAACGAGTTCCGGCTGCTTACCCCGTGTTGCGGCGACCGGAAAGTCCTCTATCTGCCGAACGGCGTGGACCTGAATAAATTCCGGACGCCGCCGGTTCTTGCCCGTCCGGTGCGGGAGGAGTGGAATATTCCGGCCGACCGCCGGGTGCTGCTCTGCGTGTCGCGCATCGATTACCAGAAGAACCAGCAGATGCTGATTCCGTTTCTGAAGCAGCTGGTCGGGAGAGGGGAGAACGTGCATCTGCTGCTGGTCGGTCCGGTGACCGCCGGCTGGTACGCCGAGGAGATGATGAATTTGACCCGGCAGTGCCGGGTGGCGGACCGGGTGACGCTGGTGCCCGGCCTGTCGCCGGATGATCCGCGGCTGGTTGCGGCCTACCGTGAGGCAGACCTTTTCCTGCTGCCGTCGCTGCACGAACCGTTCGGAATCGTGGTGCTCGAGGCGTGGGCGGCCGGAGTCCCGGTTCTCGCCGCGAAGGTGGGCGGATTGCGCAAGCTGGTTCAGGACGGCTACACCGGGCTTCACTTTCAGCCCGAGAATCCGGCGACGCTGATGAGCGCCTACGAGCGGATTTCAACCGAGCCCGGCCTGCGCGAATCGATCGTCCGCTGGGCGGCCCAGGAGGTCGAAGGGTACGGCTGGCCGGTGATCGGCAAGGAGATCGCCCGCCTTTACGAGGGGCTCTGTCATGGCTGAAAAAAGAAAAATCCTGTTCCTCGGCGTCAAAGCGGGGTTCGAAGGGGGGATCGAGCGCTACATGTACGCCGTCTCCTGCCTGCTGCGCGGCAACGGGTACGAGGTGACCGGGGCGTTCTCCGGGCCGGGGCGGAACGCGGAGACGTTCGGCGGCGGCTTCGACTCGATCATCGACCGGGAGGAAGCGTTCGCTTCCGCGCCGAAATTCGACCTGGCCGCGCTGCATAAACCGTGTTCCCCCGACGAGCTGGAGCACCTGCACGAAGCGTTCGGCAGCCGTCTCGTCTTCTGGGCGCACGACCACGACATCTATTGCCCGAGGCGGTACTTCTATACGCCGTTCGGCCGGAGGAACTGCCACCGGAGCTGTTCACGGCTTCACTGCACTGGCTGCGCGTTCCTTGCCGCGCCGGGAAAATGGCAGGGCGGCGGTTTTCTGGGGCAGTTGCGTTTCCTGCTCCGCGACGTTCCGCGCCGCCTCGCCGAACTGCGCGAAATCGACACGGTGGTGATTTCGGATTTCATGCGCGGCAATCTGCTGAATAACGGATTTGTTCCGGAGAAAGTCCATCTGATTCCGCCGTTCATCCGGGTGGCGTCCGAAGTTGTCCGGCGTCCGGCGGAGGAGGAATTCCGGCTGCTGTTTCTCGGCCAGTTGCTGCGCGGCAAGGGGTGCGATCTTTTTCTGGAGATGCTGCGGCTTCTCGGCGGTCCGTTCCGGGCGACCATTGCCGGGGACGGCAACGACCGCGCCATGCTTGAAGCGAAGTGCCGCGAATACGGGTTGGGCGACCGGGTACGGTTTCTCGGGTGGCACTCCGACCCCGAGTCGCTGTTTGCGGAGCACGATGCGGCGGTGTTTCCGTTCCGCTGGCAGGAGCCGTTCGGCCTCTGCGGGCTCGAAGCGGCGGCGCACGGCCTTCCGGTGGTCGCCTTCGATCTCGGCGGGGTGCGCGAATGGCTGATGGACGGAAAGACCGGCTTTGCCGTTCCGCCCTTCGATGTCGCGGCGCTGGCCGCCGCCGTCGGAAAGTTGCGGGACGATCCCGCTCTGCGCCGGGAAATGGGGGAAAACGGCCGCCGCCTCGCTGCGGAGCGATTTTCGCCGGAGCGGTTCCTCTCGGCGTTCGAAACTCTTTGCGGAGGGCGCGCATGAAGATTCTGGTCTCCTGCATTCCGTTCGATCGCGGCAAGTCCGGGATTTCGATTTACGTGCGCAACGTCGTCGCCGAACTGGCGGCGCAGGGGCATACCCTCACGCTGCTGGTGGAGCCCGGAGCCGCCGGGTTCTTTCCCGGTTTCCGCACCGTCGAGGCTCCCGGCTGGACGCGCCGCGCGGTTTGTTCGATGCTCTGGCATTTGTTGATTCTGCCTTTCCGGATTCACCGGAAGGAGTACGATTTCTGCCTGATTACGGCGGCGAACCGCCGCACATTTGCGTTTTACCCGCTGTTCACCGTGGCGGTGGTGCACGACCTGGCGCAATACCATGTCGTCAGCAAGTACGACCGGTTCCGGATGTTCTACCTCAAACACGTGTTGCCGTTTTTCGTCCGCCGGGCTCCGGCGGTGCTGGCGATCAGCCGCTCGACCGCGCGGGACCTGGAAACCTACTGGCGGGTTCCGGCGGAGAAGATCCGGGTGGTCTACAACGGGCTGCCGCTGCCGGAAGCGGCTAACCCGAAGCACGACTGGCCGGAGAGGAACGGGCTTGCCGGCGAGCGTTACATCCTTTATATTTCGCGCATCGAGTCGCCCGGCAAGAACCACCTGAACCTGATTCGCGCCTTCGAACTGTTGCCGGAGGAGCTCGCCTCGCGGGTCCGGCTGGTCTGCGCCGGGGCCGACTGGCACGGTGCGGAGGCGGTTCACGCGGCGGCGGCGCGTTCTCCGCGCGGCGACCGGATTCTCTTCACCGGCTTCCTTCCCGTGGAGGATCTGGAAGACGCCTACCGGAATGCGTCATGCTACGTCTTCCCCTCCTTTTTCGAAGGGTTCGGGTTGTCGCTGATTGAGGCGATGCATTACGGAGTTCCCTGCTGCTGCTCGTGCAACTCGTCGCTCGGCGAGATCGGGGAGGGGGCGGCGCTGCTCTTCGATCCGGAGAAGCCGGAGGAGATCGCTTCCGCGCTCACCGAACTTCTCGAGTCGGACGAAACCCGCCGCCGCCTGATCGCCGCCGGGGAGGCCCGCGCGAAAGAGTACAGCTGGGCCCGGCACGCGGAAGCGATTGTCGACTGGAATTGCGAACGGGCGGAGTCCTGCCCGAACGCGGTTCTGCTCGGCATTCCGGTGGCGCGGGTGACGACGGAGCAGACGCTGCGGCGGATCACCGAGCTGGCGCGGAGCCGGGCGGCGGATCATTGCCGCATCCTGGTTACGCTGAACGTCGATTTCGTGGTCAACGGTCTTGATTGCTGGTTTCACCGCGGCACGCCGGGACTGCTGCCGGTGTTGCGCGGCGCTGATTTTGTCTGTGCCGACGGCATGCCGCTGGTGCTGCTCTCGCGGCTGCTCGGCTGTTCGCTGCCGGAACGGGTGGCCGGTGCGGACCTCGTGCCCATGATGGCAGAACGTGCCGCGCGGGAAGGGCTCACCCTCTATCTGCTCGGCGGTGCGCCGGACAAGACGAACCGCGCCAGAGAGATTCTGACCGAACGTTTTCCCGCTCTCCGTATCGTCGGGGTGGATACGCCGTTCGTATCGGCGGAGGATTCGGAGGAGAGCCGCCGCACCGACGCGGAAATCCGCGCCCGGATCAACGCCGTCTGCCCCGATCTGCTGCTCGTCGCCTTCGGCAACCCCAAGCAGGAGCTCTGGCTGGCCCGCAATGCGGCGCAGCTGGAGGCGGGGACGGCGATCGGCATCGGCGGTTCGTTCAACTTTCTCTGCGGCGCCGTTCGCCGCGCGCCGCGCTGGATGCAGCGCTCCGGGCTGGAATGGATCTACCGGATTATTCAGGAACCGGGCCGCCTCTGGAAGCGTTACGGCCTCGGGCTGTTGAAGTTCGGCTGGCTGGCGGGGTGGGAAATCGCGGTCGCGTGGATGTTTGCCGCCCTGCCGAACCGACGGATGCCGTCATTCCGGTACGATGCGGCGGAAAACGCGGTGGTGCTCGACTGTTCCGGAGTTCGCCGCCTCGGCAATCGGGAGCGGCTGGTCATCCTGGCCGCCCGACTGGAAGCGGACCGGAAACCGTGTCCGCTCCGCTGGGAAAACGCCGGATTGACGCTGCGGCTTCAGCGCCGGGCGCACCGTCTCGGCTGAGCCGATTCCTTTACTTCTGCATGTCGATCTGGCGGCGGCGCAGGCACTGCTTCGCCATCGGCGAATTCGGGTCCAGCCGGATGGCGCGTTCGGCGAGGTTCATCGCCTCCTGCTTCTTGCCGAGCGAGGCCTTGACTTCGGAGAGGTTGAGCAGCACCATCAGCTGCCGCGGATTTTCGAGCAGCAGTTTCTCGTAGATCGGTTCGGCTTTGGCATCCTGCCCGGTCAGGGCGTAAAGATAGGCGCGCTGATAGTTCACCGCCGGGCTGGCCGGCATCTTCTCCAGTTCCGCAAGCGCTTCGAGATTATACTTCTTCACCTCGTCGGCTTTTCCCTCCGCATCGGCGCGTTTCGCCCGGACCGTGGCGATGAGGTAGCGCGCTTCGGGAGTGTCCGGCAGGCCGGGAATATAGGCGTCGATCTCCTTGCCGCGTTTCCGGTCGATGAGGAACATGGCGTAGCCTTCGAACGCATCGAGGCTGGCTGGCGAAAGTTTGAGGGCGAGCTGGAATGCTTTTTCCGCTTCTTCCGGCTGGTTCAGCGCGAGACGGGCGCGCGCCTCGCCCACCGCCGCCGTCGCATTGTCGGCGGAAATCAGGCGGAAACAATTCAGCGCCTCCTTCGGCTTCCTCTCGGTCAGGAGAATGCTGCCCATGGCAAGATTCGCACTGACCAGTTTGGGATTGTCCTTGAGCAGCAGTTGGGCATAACCGGTCGCCTTGGAGATGTTGCCGGCGGCGATCGCGTCTTGGAGCAGGACCTCCCGCGCGATGGTGAGCATCGGTGAATTTTTGTTCGAAATGGAAATCACCAGTTCCGAAATTTTGGTGGCGCCTTCGACTTTTTTATCGCGGATCAACTCCAGCAGGAGCGGCTGAAGATTGTCCAGCACCTGCAGCTGCGATTCCGGAGACGGCGAAATCTTGAGCAGCGCATTGACGCATTCCGGGATCTTGTCGACATTCTTCGTGGCGATGAGGCTCATCATGCGGATCGCCTGATAGAGCGGCCGCCCGGAGAACATCGAGGCGATGGCCAGGGATTTCTCCGCATCGGAATACCGCTTTTCGAGAAAGGCCCGCATGGCGTCGATGTAGCTGTAAATTTCGACTTCGGTACGGTTCTTGGGGGCGCGCTTGAGTGCGGTGAGCGCTTCGATGTTCTTATCCGCGGCATACAGTTCGGCGAGTTCGACCACGGCGGCGAGCTGTTGCGGACTTTCTTTGACGAGTTTGACCAGCTGTTCCCGGTATTGCTTGTCCTGCCCGATCCGCTTGTAGAACTGGGCGAGCAGGAACCCGCCGTTTTCCGGCGAAGCCTTGGCGAGCTGCCGGAAGGTCTCCTCGGCCGCGGCCGTGTCTCCCGCCGCCTGCAGCGCCGCGCCGCGCATGGCGAGGAGCCGGCAATAGGCGGGGAAGGGCAGCGAGGTTTTCTGAACCTGATTGAGATCTTTCAGCGCCTCCGCCGGACGGTTCCTTTTGAATGCCAGAAGTCCTTTGAGATAGGAACGCTGTTCGTCGGGCCCCTTCCATTTGTCCAGCGCGTCCTGGGCTTCCTTTTCGTTTTTTCCGGCGGCGATCATCGCTTCGAGGTAGCAGAATATCTCGGCGGAGGAGAGCTTGTTCCGTTCGAATTCCGCCTGGAAGGTGTTGAGCAGGGTGGGGAAGTCCCCGATCGCGGCCAGCATTTCAAGGTACTTGGTTTTCAACTCCGGGTCAAGCGGGCTCAGGCCGCGCGCCTGCTGGTAATTTTGCAGCGCGGCCACATAATTGTGCCTCGACTCGTCGATGGCGCCGAGCATGCGGAAGGCTTCTGCGTTGGAGGGATCTTTCCGGACGATTTCCTGCAGCTTCGGGTAGGCGGCGGTGTAGTCTCCCTTTCGGAAGGAGTCTGTCGCATCCGCGATTCGTTCCGCTTCCGCATGTCCCGCGACTGCGAAATAAACGACGACGGCGATGCATGCGATCGAGATGGCGATGATTGCGGCGAAAACAAGATATTTGATTTTTTTCATACGGATTTTTCCTGCTGCGATGATCGGTTTTTAACTGTTTTCCTATAATATATTCCGATCAATTGCACTCTTCAAATTGAACAAGGATTTTCTTTCGGATTTTGTCCGGCGAATTCAGTTTCACGGTTGCAAAAAACAATAATAGGTATTATGTTAGAAGAACGGGAAAATGAACTGGATTGTGCATTCGGAGCGAAGATACTTATGCCGCAGCTGGGAATGGAACGGGAACGTTTTTATCCTGTTCTGATCATGACATTGACAGCGACGGTGGTGTTGGGCATGCTTGTGTTCGACTCTGCCGCTGCCGGTGCGTACATCCTCTGGGGGCTGGGAGCCGCGATGGCTTTTTTCGCCATCCGGGAGGCTGCGCCGAAGGCGCGCGGTTATGATATTCCGGTCGCCTGGGGCGTGCTGCTCGCCGGAGTGATGACCGCACTCCTGTTTCCTGCGCTTTCTTCCGGCTGGGCGTCCTGGCTGGGCATCTGTGCTTTGTGCGCCTATTCCGGCGGGGTGTACATGCTGGTGCGGCTGGTGCTTCCGGCGCTGATCCTTGTGCTTGTGGTTCCATCTTCCGGTTTTCTTTATCTGTTGCTTAGTTTCCCGTTGAGCCGGATTTGTACGGTTTTGACGGTCGGCGTTTTGCGGCTGGTGGGAATCCCGTGCAGTTTCGAGCAGGCGATCATTTATGTCGGGGAAAACCGGATCGCGGTGACTTCGGCATGCAGCGGGATCGAGCTCCTGGAAGCCATGCTGCTGCTCGGCTGGCTGATCACCCACTTCGAGCAGAAGACATTGCAGGGTCGTTTCCTGCATTTCCTGACGCTGGTGCCGGCGATCGTGCTGGCGAATACGCTCCGGCTGGTTGTGGTCATTCTGCTCTCGCTCTCGATTGGAGGACGCGCATTCGAGGACCCGCTCCATACGATCCTCGGCTATTGCGTGGTGCTTCTCACCGTGTTCCTGATGCTGGGAACCGGGAAAATCGTTCGGAAATGGGAGGTGACGGCTCATGCGGAATAAACAGTTCTGGCTGTTGCTTCCGGCGCTGCTGCCGCTGGGGCTGAAGGCGACTTATCTCTGGAACGCCTGGCGGTTCTCCCCCCTGGACCGTTGGGATTGGTCTTTTTTTCTGCTCGCCGCGGTGCTTCCCGTATTGAATTGGAAACGGATTCGCAGCTGGATTTCCGGAGCGGACTGGCGCGGACTCTGGTTTGCCGCTGCTTCGCTGGGCGTCTGGGGCGGCGGACTCTGGCGGCACGTCAATACCGTCCAGACGGTGGGCGGAATCCTTTTTCTCTTCTCCATGCTGTTTGTGCTGGGTGGCGTGCGGCTGTTCTCCGGTATGCTGCCGGTGCTGCTCATTGCGCTGCTCGGCTGTCCCTCCAGCACCTACTGGAGCGAATATCATCTCCGCATTTCGATCGGCATGGTGCCGCTGGGCGGACTGCTTTTCAAATTTTGTGTTGCGGCGATGCTTTCCGCATATTTCCTGATCGTCAAACGGGTTTACCGGCTGGAAACGCTTCTGTTTCTGCTCGGCATTTTGTTTCTCTTCGGAATTCTGTACAGCCGGGAAGAACGGGCCGCGTACGGCCATCCCTTGCGGATCGATACGGATAAGCGCGAGATCGGGGAGCTTCTGGCATATCCCGAGCCGCTGTCCCCCCAGGAGAAGCGTTTCTTCTCGGGCCACGATGCGAAGCGCCTCACTTATTTCGGGAAAGACGAGGTGATCCAACTCCTCGCTGTCGATGTGACCGGGAGCATTCACCAGATTCATCCTGCCGAACTTTGCCTGAAAAGCGTCAACTGCGATGTTCTTTCGGCCTGGGAGAAAAAAATCCCTGTCGGAGATAAGTTTCTGGCCGTGCAGGAAATCATTGCGGTTTTTCCGAACGGGCAAAAAGTCCTGGTCTACGTCTGGTACGCGGCAAAAGGCTGGTCAACCGGGAATTTCGTCGCATTCCGGCGCAGCTGGCGACCGGGCGGACAATGGGTCACTTATCAGCTCTCCACCCCGATCGAAGATGGGCGGGAGGCTGCGGAAAAACGGCTCGACTCCTTCCTGAAGCAGGCGACATACCTGCCGACGGACGCCGCAGCCGGAAATCAATGAACAAACGGAGATTTTTCGACATGGACAAACGGGACGGTATGAACTACGCGCCGGAAGGAATCCCCGCTCCGGTGGTGAACCCGGGTGAATTCGTCTTCGCCGCGATCGGTCTTGACCACGGCCACATCTATGGCATGAGCGAGGGGCTGCTCAAGGCAGGCGCGACGCTGAAATGGGTGTACGATCCCGATCCGGCGAAAGTGGCGGCTTACCAGGCCCGGTATCCGCAGGCCGCTGTCGCCGTCTCCGAGCAGCAGATTTTCGACGATCCCGAAGTCCGCATGGTCGCCGCGGCCTGCGTTCCGGCCGACCGTGCCGCCCTCGGCATCCGGACGATGCGGGCGGGCAAGGACTATTTCACCGACAAAGCCCCGATGATTTCTCTGGAACAGCTCGACGCCGCCAAAGCGGCCGTCCGCGAAACCGGGCGCAAATACATGGTCTGCTACAGCGAACGCCTCCAGAACGAAAGCGCCGTCTTCGCCGGCCAGCTTATCGAGCGCGGCGCGATCGGCCGGGTGCTTCAGGTGCTCGGCATGGGCCCCCACCGCCTCAGCGCACCCTCGCGTCCGGCCTGGTTCTTCGAACGCGCCCGCTACGGCGGCATCCTCTGCGACATCGGCAGCCACCAGATCGAGCAATTCCTCTTCTACACCGGCGCCACCGACGCCGTGATCGCCTCCAGCCGCATCGCCAACTACAACCATCCGGACTACCCCGAGCTCGACGACTTCGGCGACGCCTCCCTGACCGGCAACAACGGCGCCACCGGCTACTTCCGGGTCGACTGGTTCACCCCGGACGGCCTCCGGACCTGGGGCGACGGACGTACCTTCATCCTCGGCACCGAAGGATATATCGAACTGCGCAAGTATCTCGATGTCGGCCGCGAAGGCGAAGGCGATCACGTTTTCTGGGTCGACAAGGCAGGCGAACACACCTTCAACGCCCGCGGCAAAGTCGGCTGGCCCTATTTCGGTCAACTCATTCTCGACTGTCTCAACCGCACCGAAAATGCCATGACCCAGGAGCACGCTTTCAAGGCCGCGGAACTCTGCATCCGCGCCCAAATGCAGGCCTGTATGCTTACTTAATCGTGGGTGGCCTCCGGCGGGCAGGGCGCTTCGCCCCTGCACCCCGACCGGCAGGGTGCCGGT
>CAYSZM010000017.1:0-29393 GCA_964435365.1 uncultured Victivallis sp.
CCCTGCCGGTCGGGAGGAGGTTCGGAGGGGGACGAAGTGCCCCCTCTGATTCCCATTACGATTCGTCGAGAGAAGATTTGCGATAGTTGACAGCTTCGAAGAGATGCTCATCGCGGATTTCGGAAGAGTTGGCAAGATCGGCGATGGTGCGGGCTACTTTGAGGATGCGGTCATAGGCACGGGGGCTGAGTTTGAATTTGCTGATGGCGACGCGGAGGAGCTGTGCGCCGGAGGGGGAGAGCCGACAAAAGGTCTGGAGGTCGCGACTGGTCATGCGGCTGTTGCAGTGGATGCCGAATTTGCCGAGGCGTTCCTTCTGGACGGCGCGGGCGCGGATGACGCGTTCGCGGATGACGGCGCTGGACTCTCCGTCGGGGGCAGCCATCAGCTCATCCTGAGAGAGTTGACGGACGGGGACGAGGAGGTCGATGCGGTCGAGAAGGGGGCCTGAAATGCGCTTGCGGTAACGCCGTTTTTCTTCGAGTTTGCAGGTGCAGCCGAGTTCATATTCGCCGCGGCCGCAGGGACATGGATTCATGGCGGCGCAGAGGATGAAGCGGGCGGGGAAGGTGCAGGTCCCGGCGGCGCGGCTGACGGTGACGGAGCCGGTTTCGAGCGGTTGGCGGAGGACTTCGAGGACGTTGCGCTTGAATTCCGGGAGTTCGTCGAGAAAGAGGACGCCGTTGTGGGCGAGGCTGATTTCGCCGGGTTTGGGGTCGCGTCCGCCGCCGATGAGCCCGACATCGCTGATAGTGTGATGGGGGGAGCGGAACGGGCGGCGGTTGAGGAGCGGCTGACCGTCGGAGAGGAGGCCGAGCACGCTGTGAATCCGGCTGGTTTCGACGGTTTCTTCGAGCGTCATCGGCGGGAGGATGCCGGCCAGACGCATGGAGAGCATGGATTTGCCGGTGCCCGGCGGGCCGTTCAAAAGCAAATTGTGCCCGCCGGCGGCGGCGATTTCCATGGCGCGGCGGGCCATGGTCTGGCCTTTCACTTCATCGAAATCGGGTTCGCGGCCGATGCGGTGCTCGATGTATTCGCGGAGGTCGGCTTTGACCGGCTGGGCGAGGAGGGAGCCGGTCAGGATGTCGGCGGCTTCCCGCAACGTGGCGGCGGCGTAGACCGGGAGCCGCCCATTTGCGGCGAGGGCCGCCTCTCCGGCGTTGGCCGGGGGGACGATGAGTCCGGCGAGGTTCGGCTGCCGCGCCAGGGTGTCCGCCGCGGGGAGCACGCCGCGCACCGGGCGGATGGTGCCGTCGAGCGCCAGTTCGCCGATCACCGCATACGAGGCGAGCGCGTCGGGCGGAATCGCCCCGGTCGCCGCCAGCATGCCGAGCGCAATGCCGAGGTCGAATGCGCCGCCCTCTTTGCGAATGTCGGCGGGGGCGAGGTTGACTACGGTAAACCCTTTGGGCGGAAGATATCCGGTGGATTGGATCGCCGAGCGCACCCGGTCGCGGCTCTCCTTGACCGCCATGTCCGGCAGTCCGACGATGGATATCTGCGTTTCGTTTCCGGCGGAATCTTTCCCGGCGGCGCTGGCGTTCACTTCGATTTCGACCGCGTAGGCGTCGATGCCGATGACCGCGGCCGAAAATGTTTTGGCGAGCATGACGAAACAGCCTCCTTCCGGCGTGTTGCGTTACAGGTGGCGGCCGATTTCGTACAGGTTGAACAGACGGGCGGTGCCGCCGTTCCCCGGCTTGAGCCAGTCGGTCACTTCCGAAGAGAGATCGAAGGCGGCGAGCCGTTCGCGCTGGTCGCGGGCCCGACACGGAACCGCTCCGGCGGGCTGCTTCTCCATATAGATCACTCCGTCATCGGGGTTGAACCCCATCGCCCGGCGGTGGGGAATCAGCGCCATCTGCAGAAAGAAGTGGGCGAGGAACACCTTTTCCAGCTCTCCCGGCGGACCCTTGACCACTTCGCAGTTAAGGGTTTCGGAGATCTCATGAAGCGGGTTGACCGAGTACAGCACGCCGTCGATTTTGCGGGTGAACTTCGGATATCCGGCCAGAATCTGGTGGCGGCGTTTGGGCCACTCCTTCCAGAGGGCCGCCGCTTCGCGTTCGAGGGCGTGGGTGTAATATTCTTCCGGGTCGGGGATTCCGCACTCTTCGATCAGCCGGATCATCCGTTCGCGGCTGAGGACCTGGCGCAGCTCCATCACGATCCGGTTCATCCGGTAGGTGCGGAGCCAGCGGTCGAGCGGCCCGGCTTTGCGGATGCCGCGGGCATCGACCAGGGCGAAGCGCCGGTTGGCCTTGTCGTAGAGGATGTTGCCGATGTGAAAATCGGGGTGGAACAACCCGGAGGTCAGAATACAGCGCAGAAACGGAACGAGGCGTTTCAGGAACGGTTCCGGGTCTTCGCCGTCGCGGACGAAAGTCCGCCAGTAATATTCGGCCACCGATTCGGAGTCGGGCAGCGCCCGGGTGATCAGGCAGCCGCCTTCGGGCGAATCGCCGCAGGCGAGGTATTCGACCGCCGGAATTCCGTACTGCATCAGCAGTTTGGCGCTTTTCCACTCGCCGCGCAGCCGCGCCGCCCCGCGCCGGTCGAATTTGAGGAAATAATCGCCGGAACGGACCACCCGGCGGACCGGATTGGCTTTGATCTCCTCGCCGTTTTCGAGCAGGGTGCCCAGCTGTTTCTCCAGTTCGGCGCAGACCTCTTCGGAGGCGAACGTCCAATGATACGAATGCATGCTCATGCCGGCACCTCCCCAAGCAGGAAATCGGTGCTGCCGAAGCGGCGGATCTGCTGGTTGGTAAGCGGCGGGCGGCGCAGGAATTCGCCGATGCTGCCCGGTTCGTCCGGAATCTCCCAGACGACGAGGGCTCCGGCGGCGCGTTCGCGGAACGCGGCGCTGGCGAGCAGTTTTTCGAAGAGCTCGGCGGAAATGGCGTAGGGCGGATCGGCGAAGATTACGTCGGGAGCCGGGGCGCGGCCGATCCAGCCGCCCGGAGTCTCCGCGGCGGCCTGTTTGACTTCAAACGCGCACTTGACGCCGGCGCGTTCGACCCGGGCAATGTTTTCTTCGATCGCCCGGATGTGGCGCGGGTCGGATTCGACCAGCACCGCGTGGGCGGCGCCGCGGCTGGCTGCTTCCAGCGCGAGCGCGCCCGATCCGGCGCAGAGATCGAAGACGCAGGCTCCGGCGAGACGCCCTCTGAGACTGTCGAAGAGCGCCTTGCGCGCCCGTCCGGCGGTGGGGCGGACCCCGATGCCGGGCGGCACGTTCAGAACGATGTTGCGAGCCTGTCCTCCGATGATCTGCATACCCGGATTATTCCCATTCAATGGTCCCCGGCGGCTTGCTGGTGATGTCGTAGACCACGCGGTTCACGCCGTTGACTTCGTTGATGATGCGCGTCGAAATGCGCCCGAGCAGGTCGTAGGGGAGCTGCACCCAGTCGGCGGTCATGCCGTCGGAGCTCTCGACCGCGCGCAGCGCGATGACGTAATCGTAGGTGCGCTCGTCGCCCATGACGCCGACGGTGCGCAGCGGCAGGAAGACCGCAAAGGTCTGCCAGATGCTGTAGTAGAGCCCGGCCTTCTTGATTTCGTCCACGACGATTTCGTCGGCGTCCTGCAGAATGGCGAGGGTTTCGCGGGTGACGGCGCCGAGGTGGCGCACCGCGAGGCCCGGACCCGGGAACGGCTGGCGCATGACCACGTCTTCGGGCAGCCCGAGCTGGCGGCCGACTTCGCGGACTTCGTCCTTGAACAGCCGCGACAGCGGTTCGAGCAGTTTGAACTTCATATCCTTCGGGAGCCCGCCGACGTTGTGGTGGCTCTTGATCATCGCGGCGGGGTTGCCGTCGATCGGAACGCTCTCGATCACATCGGGATAGGTGGTCCCCTGCGCGAGGAATTCGGCGTTTTCGATTTTCCGCGCCTCGTCGTCGAACACCTGGACGAATTCGTTGCCGATGATCTTGCGTTTCTTCTCGGGTTCATCGACTCCGGCCAGCTTGTCGAGGAAGCGGTCGGTGGCGTCGACGTAGATCAGCTTCATGGCGAAGTTGCGCCCGAAGAGCTCCTGGACCCGCTCCGCCTCGTTCTTGCGCAGCACGCCGTTGTTGACGAAGATGCAGTTGAGCTGGGTGCCGATCGCCTTGTTGATCAGCGCCGCGGCGACCGAGGAGTCGACGCCGCCGGAGAGCCCGAGGATCACGTTGGCGTTGCCCACCTTCTTGCGGATTTCGCGGACCTGCTGCTCGATGAACGACTCCATCGTCCAGTCGCCGGAGCACTCGCAGACGCGGCGGCAGAAGTTGGCGATGATGCTCTTCCCTTCCGGCGTATGGACCACCTCGGGGTGGAACTGAATGCCGTAGAAGTTGCGCTCCCGCATATGGACCGCGCAGAATTCGGTGTTGCCGCTCGAGCCGAGCACTTCGAAGCCGCCCTCCGGCATCCGGGCGACCTTGTCGCCGTGGGACATCCAGACCTGGGTCTTCGGCGAAATTCCGGCGAAGAGTTCGCCGGGCTCGCGGATTTCGAGGATCGCTTTGCCGTACTCGCGCGCCTTGCCCCGGGCGATTTCGCCGCCGAGGGTCTGGATCATGAGCTGAAGCCCGTAGCAGATGCCGAGGATCGGAATCCCGAGGTCAAAGACGGCGGGGTCGCACTTCGGCGCGTTTTTCGCGTAGACGCTGGACGGGCCGCCGGAGAGGATGATCCCCTTCGGATTTTCGGCCCGGAGCGCCTCGGCCGGGGTATTGTACGGCATGATCTTGCTGTATACCCGGCATTCACGAATCCGCCGCGCGATCAGCTGGCTGTATTGCGAGCCGAAATCGAGGACGATGATCGTTTCACTCATAACAGCGGCTTTCTCCTTGTGATGAAAGTAATGACTCAGATTGCTGTGTTTCGCGGTAATATAGCATGAAAAAGGGTGCATTTAAAGGGGAGTCGGCTTTCATTTTCGGAGTTTTCGGAGTATAGTTCAAGAATAACCGAAAGGATTGGCGAATCATGAAGGATCTCGACATCGTACGCTTCGATGCGAACATGAAAACCGGAGAGGGCTCCGCCGACGGAACGGTCTGGCTCGATGCCGACGATCCGCGCTTCCGGCTCGACGGATTCGCGTTCCGCGCTCCCGGCGGCCCGTTCCGCCGCCTTGAGGCCGATCCGGCGCTGCCGGAGTCGGTCCGGGTGCTGGCCGGCCACACCTCCGGCGGGATGCTCACCTTTTGCACCGACAGCCGCCGCATCCGCCTGCGGGTGCAGCTGAAAGATATTTCGCGCCACGACCACATGGCGATGACCGGAAACAACGGGTTCGACCTTTATCTCGGTCCGGCGGGTCGCCGCCGCTTCGCCGCCGTCACCCGGTTCGCCTGGGACGCTTCCGGCTACGAGGTTCAGCTCCTGGAGCGGCAAACGGGGAAAATGGAAGAATTCCAGCTCAACTTCCCGCTTTACAGCGGCGTCGAATCTTTCGCGCTCGGGCTTGAGGACGGTTCGAAACTCGCTCCGCCCGCACCGTGGACAAATCCCGAACCGGTGGTGATTTACGGCTCTTCGATCACCCAGGGCGGATGCGCCTCGCGGCCGGGGAGCTCGTTCCCCGCGATCCTCAGCCGGGCACTCGACCGGCCGTTCCTCAACTTCGGCTTTTCCGGCAGCGGCAAGGGCGAGCCCGCCGTGATCGAGGCGATCGCCAGGGTGAAGAAACCGGCGCTTTTCGTGCTCGATTACCAGGCCAACGCCGGGGCGGCGGGAATCCGCGCCACGCTGGCCGGCGCGATCGACACGCTGCGGCGAAAGCACTCGGCGGTTCCGGTGCTCGTGGTGAGCCGCATCCGCTGGAACCGGGAGTTGCTGGAAACCGGCAGCGATTTTATGCACGGCGCCGAAGCGGAGGAGGCAATCGCATTCCAGCGCGACGAGGTGGAGCGCCGCCGCGCGGCGGGCGACCGGCTCGTCTTCTTCCTCAACGGGGAGACGCTGACCGGTGCGGATTGGCATGAGTGTACGGTCGACGGGGTCCACCCCACCGACCTTGGCTTTCACCGGATGGCGGCGGGGCTGCTTCCGGTTCTGGATGAACTTTTACAGACTGGGAAACATCATGGATGACATGCTTTACTGCATCAAGCTCGTCGACGAATCCGGCGAGTTCGATCTCGCGGCCGAAATGCTGGCCGCGCTCGAAGTCGATTCGAGCAGCTTCGAAGACAAGGAAACCGGGCGGATCTGTCACACCGTCTACGCCACCGACCCCGAAACCGCAAAAGAGAACCTCGAGCGGATCACCGCCGCGGTGAAGGATTGGGAGCCGCTCGGCGTCCGCATTTCGGCGATCGAACCCTTTGAACTCCGCAAGGAGGACTGGGCCGAAGTGTGGAAGAAATACTTCGATGTGATTCCGATTTCCGACACGCTGGTGATCAAGCCGAGCTGGCTCGACGTCGAGCTGAAACCCGGCATGGCGGTGGTCGAGATCGACCCCGGGATGAGCTTCGGAACCGGCCAGCACGCAACCACTTACTACTGCCTCAAGGCGATCGACCGCCTGGCCGGGAAGCCGGGGGTGAAAAGCATGCTCGACGCCGGGTGCGGCTCGGGCATCCTCTCCATCGCCGCCGCGCTGCGCGGCTACGCCCCGGTGGACGCCTTCGACAACGACCCGGACGCGGTGCGGATCGCGGCCGAGAACTTCGAACTCAATCATATTGATACGGTTACGCCGGTCGTCGGCGATGCCGCCGTCTGGCAGGGGAGGCCGGAGCAGTACGATCTCGTCTGCGCCAACATCCTCGGACACCTGCTGATCGCGTTCCGGGAGAACATTTTGAGTTGGGTTCGCCCCGGCGGCTACCTGACGCTGGCCGGAATCCTCTCCACGGAGTTCGACCGCGTCGCGGCGGCGTTCACCGAGCTCGGCTTCACCGAAGTCGACCGCGAGACGCTCCGCGAGTGGACCAGCGGCCTCTTCCGCAAAGCGTAAGTTTGAGCGGCTCCCGGCTCGAAGCCGGGGACGGTCAGAAATCGAAGAGTTCGGCGGTGGTTTTGATCTGGTCGGAATAGCGGTCCGGGTCCTGGCGGTACCGGCATGGAGTGATGTTATGGAACGCCTTGAATTGGCGGATGAAATAATTGATCGTCCGGAATCCGGTCAGGCGCGCGACCTCGGAGATGTTGTGGTCCGGATTCAGCAGCAGGAGCCGGGCTTCGCGCATCCGCACGGCGATCAGGAATTGCCGGGGGCCGATGCCGAAGCGTTTCCGGAACAGTTGATTGAGAAGGCTTATGCTGACTCTGCACTCCCGTGCCAGGTCGGTCATCGAAAAATCTTCGTCGAAACGGTCCAGCATAATCGAAAGCGCTTTCTCCAGAACCGGATGGAGAGAGTCGCGCCCCCGGGCCGCCTCGAAACACTCCAGATGCCTCCAGGCCGCCGTCAGCAGGGCCGAGGCCGGTCCGAATTCGTGGCGGGAACATAATTCGAACAGATCGGTCAGCCAGCGTTGCAGCATTGATTCGCCGTGAAGATCAAGTTGCCGGAGTGAGAGATCCGCCGTCCCGTCGGCGTCTTCGAACACCGCATAATAGGTTTCGCAATCCGCGCTGTTGTCGTATTGGATATGCTTCATTCCGGGCGGAATTACCAGAAGCGTTTCCGGCGTGCACTCGAACGTCGCGCCGGTTTCCGTCTTCGTCTTGCAGCGCCCCCGCGTGAACAGCACCAGCTCCGCGCCGCGGTGTCTGTGCATGGGGCGCGGAACATTATCCACGAAAAGATAGTGGCCCGCATACGATACGGTCAACCCTTTCCGCCCGAATTCCTCCCTGGATATTTCAGTATCCGGCATAACGTTTCTCCCCTTTCTGAACAGAATTTACACCGGTTTTCCCAAAGGACAACCCGGGTTTGCTCGTTTGTGCTATTTTTTTGCTATTTTGTCAAAATCGGTTCTCTTGCTTTTCTTCGTAAAATTACCTATACTTAAAGCGGAAACAGAATTTTTCAGCGATGATCGGCCAACCGGGAATCAGAACTGAAAAATGCCATTCCTGTGGCGGCGCACGGCCGGCCCGCCGCCGGAATGGTTCGATTCAAACAGGAGAAACACATATCATGATCCTTTCGACCCTATCGGATGAAATTCGCCGGGAACGCCTGAAAAGTCCGGCCGGACCGGTGGAAATGGTGCTCGACACCGACACCGACAATGAAATGGACGACCAGTTCGCGCTGGTCTGGGCCATGCTCTTCCCCGAAAAACTGCGGGTCAGGGCCGTGACCGCCGCCCCGTTCCACAACGACCGCTCCCGAGGACCCGGCGAGGGCATGTGCCAGAGCCTGGAGGAAATCCGCCGCTGGCTGGGGATTCTGAACGCCGATCCTTCCCTGGCGTGCGCGGGGGCCGATCGCTATCTGGCGGACCGGAATATGCCGGTGGACTCCCCCGCCGCCCGGCGCATCGTCGAGCTGGCGCATGACGCGGGGAATCGCGGGCAGGTTCTTTATCTGCTGGCGATCGCCGCGCTGACCAATGTGGCCTCCGCCCTTCTGCTCGATCCGTCGATCGCCGGTCATTGCGTGCTCGTCTGGCTGGGCGGAAATTCCGTCAACTGGCCGGACAACCGAGAATTCAACCTGATTCAGGATGTCCCGGCGGTTCAGGCGGTGCTCGATTCCGGAATCCCGCTCGTCCGGATTCCCTGTGTTCACGGAGCGGACGCCCTGATTACCACGCTCCCCGAACTCCGCGAGCGCTGCGCGCCGCACGGCAGGGCCGGGGCGGCGCTTTACGACCTCGCCCTCCGGTTCATGAAACCGGGCGACAGCCGCATCATCTGGGATATTTCCACCGTGGGATACCTCTTGACGCCGGAAGCCTTTGTCTCGGAAGTCATGCCGATCCCGGTTCTGCGGGACGACGCCTCCTGGGAAGCGGGCGCCGGACGGCCGGACTACCGCGAGGTGCGCCGGATTTTGCGCGATCCGCTGTTCTCGTCCCTGTTTGAGCGGCTCGCCGCGGGTTCCCTTTCTCCGATCGAAACCATGGAGTTGGCGCGATGAAACGATTGAGCATGTTTTTTGTATTGCTGCTGGCGATGACGGCGGCGGCGGGCGAGGTTTCCGGCCGGAAAATGGCCTGGGGGCACTACGTTCCCTGGTTCAAGCCGGAAAACGCTTCGCTGACGACGGAGTTCCTCTACAACTATCCGCTGCAGGAGGTTGCCGAATCGGGAAACCGGACGACTTACTATCGTGACGAATTCGCCGAAGCGAAGAACGTCGGAATCGACGGTTTCTTCATCGATATCGGCGCCAGCCGTTCCCGCGGCCCCTCCTACGACTGGGATTTGTGCCAATTCCTGAATGCGGCGGAAGGAACCGATTTCCAAATCGGAATCTGCCTCGACCATAAAATGGACGTGCCCTATCAGGTCGGCGAACTCAAGCGGATGCTGAAAACTTACGGCGACCACCCCAATTATCCGAAATGGAACGGGCGTTATGTGATCGCCACCTACACTTTTTCCGGATGGACGCCGGAAGAATGGCGGGAGATTCGCAAACAGCTCAAGGCGGCCGGATACGACATCTTCCTGATCGCCAACCTGGACCCCGGCGTGTTGAAGTCGCTCGACGAGAAGAAGCTTGACGCCTATGCCGACTGCCTCGACGCCCTCTACATGTTCGGCGCGCCGGGCATCAACAACGAGCCCCCGGAGGTGAACAACCGGATTCTCGACAAGTTCGCCCGGAAACACGGAAAACTCTTCCTGCCGTGTCTCCACCCGGGATATTACGGCGCGTGGCTGAAGTCCACCAACGACTTCTACCAGCCCTTCTGCGGACTCGACATGCTGTATGAATCGTTCGCCTCCGCCCGGGAATCGCATCCGCAGTGGGTCCACCTCACCACCTGGAACGACCATATTGAAACCGCGCTGATGCCGCGTGCGTTCACCCCCGGAATCGTCCGGACGCTGCGCGCCTATCTCGCCGCGCTCAAGGAGACTGGCGTCAAGGCCAAGGAACCGGAAATCGTCCTCGCCTACCATCGCGAGGAACTGCCGGGGACCCTGCTGCGCATCGAGGCGCTGAACCTGCCCTCGGAAGAGAAGAACCCGGTCGCGGTTTCCGGGCTGCTGCGAGACATCGACGGGAAGCCGGTCGCCCAACTTGCCCCCAAAACGTTCGCGTCGGGAGAATTCGGACGCGCCGAATGGCTGGTCCCGACGGCGGACCTGGTCCGTTCCCCGTACCTGGTTCCGGAGATCACCGTCCGCTCCGGGACATGGACGAAAACCGTTTCGGCGCCCGCCGTGTTTTTCGTCAGCTCCTGGCCGCAGAACGCGGTGACGGTCAATATCGGCGTCAACGACCTGACCGACTTCGACAATACGCTCAAAATTTCCCGGTCCGGCAACCGTCTTTCCGCCGCGATTGCGTTTCACTCGCCCGAATTGCTCAAACGGGCGATCCTGTTCAAGAACGACCGTCCGGTGGCCCTGTTTTCCCCGGAATTGAAACCGGATGAAACGTTGCTTTCGGTGAAGCTCTGCCGGGTCGACGGTTCGCTCGGACTCAAAGTCGGCAACGGCCGGATTCTGCGCGCGGTCAAGAATTACGAGAAGAACGGCTGCCCCTGGTTCCGCTGGGACGCATCGTTCCTCGAAACGAGCAATACGCCGAAAGGAGCGGTCATCGCCGTCACCGCCGCCGGAGCTCCGGATATGACGTTTACCGTGACCGGTCCGCACGCCCCGTCTGCGGAGTTCAAAGCCGCCGACATCGCCGCCGCCGGACAGCTGGGCAACGCCAACGGCACGTTCTTCGTCCTGCCGGACATGACCGTGCTGAATGCGGAACCGCTGAATTTGAAAGACGGTGGACTGACGTTGAATCTGTTCACCCGGAACCCGCGCGCCGCCGACAGTTATTATGTCCGCTACGAAACGATGGACGGCAAGGTGGCGTTTTCGCAGATTCAATACCCGTTCGCCGACGGCAATCCGACCGCGATCCGCCCGTTTCTGGAGACTCCCGTCAATCTTGAGACCCCCTCGGGGCCGACCGGCTGGTGTCGCCGTGACAAGAGCGAATTCCTGACGCCGTCCGCTCTGGTTCCGGTGAGGGAGACAAGGGTGGTCGAGAAACCGCTTTCGTTACTGACCGAACGCGCCGGGCTTTGGAAATTCGAAGGCAACGGCGACGACGCCATCGGATTCTATTCGATGAACATTCCGGAAAGCCGCTTTGTCCCCGGCGGTCATGACGGCAAAGGGAGCGCGCTGTCGTTCAGCGGGAAAGAGAAGATTCCGATGCGCTTTCGCTACTGGCCGTGCGGAACCGGAACGATCGGCTTTTGGCTGAACCCGGCGCCGTATCACAACAAGCCGCAGTCGGTCGTCTTCAAGAGCGGCTGGACCGACGGCGTCAGCGTCAACTTACTCGCCGACGGCCGGATCGAGGCGCTCCGGACTTACCGCGAGAAAAATGGCTGCGACGCCATCCGGGGGAAGACGCCGCTTGTTCCCGGCAGATGGGCCTGGATCGAAATTACCGCCGACGGCCGGAAAATGCGGCTCTTTATCGACGGCAAGCCGGACGGAGAAACCGATCTTGCCCCGGTCCGGACCTTCGGCAACTGCACGGTCTTCCTCGGCGGTGGCCGACCCGGATACGACAATTACGCCGGTCTTCTGGATGACTTGTCCGTCAATGGATTATGAAATATTCGAACTGACAATAAGGAGAATATCGCCATGAGAAAGAATTTCACGCTGATAGAATTGCTCGTCGTAATCGCGATCATCGCCATTCTCGCCGCCATGCTGCTCCCGGCGCTGCACAAGGCGAGGGAATCGGCCAAGAACACCGGGTGTCTCAACAACCTGAAACAGATGGGAACCTGTGTCCAGATGTACGCCGCCGACAATCAGGATTACTTTATGACCAGCCACGCCACCTGGGGATGGACCGACAGCGCCCTCGGGCTGATCCTGCAATCCTACGCCGGAAAATATTCGGATCAGGAAAATGTCCGCAACGGACGCCGTCTTCTTGCCCGGTGTCCCAGCGACAATCAATGGGCCAAGGGGGGATACCAGCCCTCCTACCGGACCTTCGATTGCGGCTGGACCGAATGGGCGGCAACCGACGGAATCGGCTGGTCGCGGTTCGCCCGGAACAAACATACCATCACTCCGGCCGGATGTTCCTACGGGGTCGATTTCTATTTCGAAAAGATGTCGGCGCTGGTCAACCTGAAGTATTCGCCCGCTTCGGTCGCGTCCTTCACGATCGCCCTGATCGGCGACGAACCGCCCCTGGGAAACCATGCCGCCGGGTTGAACGTCAAAGCCAACCATTACCGAGCCGACGGCAGCGCCAAAACCTGCGGCCAGCTCAACGGCTCCCGGCCGTTCACCACGCGGTCCTGGAACAGCGGCGCCTGGCTCTCGATCAAATCCGCGTTCATGGGCATGTCCAACAACTTGATGAACCTGTGATCACGATTCTACCGGGCGGACTCCACCTGCTGCAGTTCTTTGCCGCGGTCCCGATTGAGGTCGGCGGCGGCGAAGGCGGCGGAGTCTTCCGGCAGGATCATGGTGAAGCGGTGGAGCGTCTCCAGCGAGAGCTTCCCCGATTCGAGTTCGAAGTCCAGGATGTGCCCGCCGCAGGTACGCGCGTCATCGACGAAGTGCAGGTGGTAACCGGGCACGTTGATCCCCTTGACGTACTGCGGCAGGCGGAAGCCGAACACGGTTCCGCTGACGTTTTCCAGCTCGAACTCCGGCTGGTGCTTGGTCACCTCCGCCAGCGGCAAATAGGGCTTCGCCTGCGCCGGAACCGAGCGGGTGTGCATCTTCCGGAACGTGCCGTGAAGCCGGACGGCAGCGAAGAGATTCCGGTTCGGAATCAGCGCGTCGACCCGGTCGCGGACTTGAGCGTATGAGGCCTTTCCGACCGTTTCCGTCAGCTCCGGCTCGAACCGGACCACCGCGGCGAACGGCGTGGTGACGCTCCCCTCCGGACGGCGGACCTTGCCGTCGCTGCCGATCTGGTAGAAGACGCCGTCGAGCAGCAGCATTTCGCCGTCCAGCCGGTCGAAGGTGCCGATTCCGCAGTCGCCGGAACGGCCCAGTTCGGCGAGCGTGACGTTGCCGTCGTAAACGCCCGCCAGCAGCGAATCGATGGTGTTCACCTGGGTGATTTCGCGCGGCGGGGTGACGGCGCAGCCGAAGAGCAGCAGCAACGCCGCCGTCGCGGGGAGGAGGAGTCCGGTCCTGAGTTTCATGGAGGTTCTTTATCCGAGTTCGAGGGTGGTGGTTCCGTAAATTTCCGATACCGGCAGCGTCAGCGTGCCGTTGGCGTACATCCGGGCGGTTTTGAAGCCCGGTTCGAGGCGGTGGCGGCGTACCAGCGCTTCCGCGTTCCCGTTGGTTTCCGGGATGTCGATGAAAAATTCCGTCCCCGGCGGCAGTTCGCGGATCAGCCCGCAAAGCAGCGTGTCGGCCAGCTTCGGCGTGTCGGCGAAGAGCGGCCCGATGCGCCACCCCTGCGCCGCCGGGCGGATGATTCCGTAGCCTGCCGGTTTGCCCGGGGCGGACCGGATGAGGAGCCCCCGGGATTCGGACTGGCCGATCCATCCGGCCAGAAAGCCTTTCCGTTCCGCGCCGAAATGAATGGCGTCGTAGGCGGCCAGCGTTTCGAAGGGGAGGGCGGAGAGCGGCTCCAGCCTGCCGTCCGGAGCGGCGGCCGTCTCTCCGGCGACGCCGCGGCAGCGGATGTGGCTGTACTGGAAGACGAAACCGCTTTTGCGGTAATTCTCCTGCTGCGCCATGACGCCGTCGAGGCCGACCGTGCGACTCCCGGCGGAGCGGCAGGCCTCCTGCCAGATTTGCAGGCCGAACCCGCGTCCGCGGAATTCCGGGGCGACGATGTAGAAGCCGAGAAAGGCGAAGGCGTCGCCGTATTTCACCAGCGAAATCGTCGAGATGAGTTTCCCGTCGAGTTCGCCGGCGAAAAAGCCTTCCGGATCGGCGGAGAAGTAACTCGCCGCATCGAACCGGCCGGGATTCCAACCTTCGCGTTCCGCCCATTCTACGGCGGTGTCCAGCTCCTCCCGGCGCATGAGCCGGACCGTGTACTTCCCCGGCATGGCGTCACCCGTTACCGGTTGATTTCGCCGGTGCGGTCGAGAATGGTCTGCTTGCCGTCGTCCAGCCGCAGCGCGACCATTTTGTCCAGCTTGTCGAAGTCGATTTTGGTGATATCGACCATCTGTACCCGGCGGTCGTTCTGCGTGTGGTAATAGAACGACTTACGCGGCACGTCGTAAGCGATAGTCCAGCAGGTGTCGCTGCGCAGGCCGGGCACTTCGCTTTTGGGGCCGTCGGAGGAGCCGAGCGGCACGTTGAAGTTGTCGAGAATGCGGAACGCCTCGTAGAGCGTCTCTCCGCCGTCCGGCGTCTTCCGGGCCGTGCTGTCGAACACGGCGGCGCGGATGAAGCGCGAGGGCGGGGTGAAGTCGCCGGGCAGCCCGAGGAATCCGCTGCCGACGCCGAGCGGCGCGAGTTTCATCCCGTCAAGCGTGACGTCCGGCTTGGGCGAGAGCGTCAGCCCGAGATAGTTGCGCAGGTTGATGAGGTGCCAGTCGTAGGTCGGGGCGTTGGTGATGACGCCGAGCTTGCCGTCGAAGAATTTCGGCTTGCCGTCGACCCATTCCACAATCAGCTGTTTGCCGGAGGAGTCGCGGATGATGAAGTGCACCGGGGCGGGGAAGCCGAGCATCTCCTCGGGAATCGCGGTCACTTCGACCTTCGAGGTCAGCGCCTCGCGCGCCTCGTCGAGATTGGCGCAGGTCGAGAGCAGGTAGTTGACCACGTCGCTCGGCGCGATCTGCCGGTCCGGGTGCGCGGGGTCGTACTTGGCGTAGTCGGCGAATCCGGGCATGTAGAACAATCCCGCACAAAGCCCTTTTTCGTTCATCGCGTCGGCGTAGCGGCCCGATTCGAACATGTCGATTCCGGCGACGCCGTAGATGCCCTTCCAGCTTTTGCCGCTCATCCCCTTGGGGACGCGGGCGCTGTACTCGTAGCCGCGCGGGAAAATGACGACCCGCGATTTGAAATCCGAGCTGCCCCACTCGAGCGTCCGGGCGAAAACATAGTCGCCGTTTTCCGCTTTGAGCGTGATTCCGGTGCAGGCGTCGAGGGTGGCGACCGGCGTGAGCAGAGCCGAGGCGGCCAGCGCCGCGGTCAGAAAATGGCCGGAAAACTTCATGATGATACCTCCTCGTTTTTGGCTTGACTCTTCTTAAGTATATCATTCCGGGGGCCGATGTCAAATCTTCTCGACGAAAATTACGGAATCCTGTGGAAAAAACGAAAAAACGGATCACATTAATGACAGGAAGAAGGAGGTTGCCGTGGCCGTTGTCGATCTGCATATCAGGAATCCGGAAGAACGGAATGATTTCATCTGCGGCCGCCGCATCTGCACGGCCGCCACTACGGAGTGGATTCAGCGGATCACCGACCGCTACGGATTGGTGCTGACGCTGGGCGGAAGCGGATTCGTCGGGATCGGTTCCGGAGAGACCCGGGTGGAAGGGGGAGACCTGATTCTGCTCAAGCCGGGGTTTCAACACCGGTTCCGGCCGGAGAGCGAATGGGAATTCCTCTGGTTTCACTTCCTTCCGCGCCCGCATGTCACCCACGCGCTGGAGTGGCCGGAGTGCGCTCCGGGGCTCGCCCGGATTCGCTTCCGGGACGGGGAGTTCGACGCGGTGCGCGAGGCGCTGCTCGAAGCGCACCGGCTCGATTTCATCCGCCCCGCCAACTGGAACGCGCTGGCCTGCCTGCTGCTGGAGAGCGCGCTGGTGCGCGGCTTCAACCGAACTCTCCTTGATGCGTCTGATATCGACGACAGCGTGCTGACCGCGCAGAAACTGCTGCTGGAGACCGGGGAGAGCATCGACCGGATCGCCGTCCGCTGCGGAATGTCGCGCGCCGCGCTCTACGCGAAATTCCGCAAGGCGACCGGGGTTTCGCCGCGCCGCTACCGCGAGGAGGCGATGCTGCGCCGCGCCGCCCAGCTGCTCGAGCTGCCGGAATATTCCATTGCGGAAATCGCGCGGCAGGTGGGCATGCCGGACCCGTACTACTTTTCCACCCGGTTCCACCGGCAGTTCGGCGTCCCGCCGCGCGACTATCGCAACGGGGTCAGAAAAACACGCTGAAGAGCTTCCGCTCCTCGCCCCTCGCGTTTCCCGCCGAGGCGTAGTCGCAGACTTTTGAACGGAACACGCTGCCGTCCGCCCGGAGCTCCGCCTCGTATGCGCAACCGACGGCGTCGGATTCCAGCGGCCGCAAGACGCATGCGAAGCCGGGGGGAAGGGGCGAACCGAACATCTCTTCTTCGCTGTTGCCGAGCCACTTGCTCCTCGCCAACAGGAGCGGGCCGTAGACGAGCGTCGAGCCGCGTTCGGTGCGGAAGAGTTCCTCCATTCCTGGTTCATTCCAGCGGGTTCGGTACCATTCGGGGACATCCGCCGGGGCGGGGTGTTCGCGGACTTCGACCTTGCGGCCCAAGGTGAGAATCGCCTCCGCCTTTCCCGGTTCCAGCGGCAGCTCGAACCAGCCGTCGGCGGTCTTCCGGGCGGGCGCGCCGGATTCGAGCGCCGCATCGGTCGCCCAGCCGGGAATCCGTACCCGGAGCAGCACCGGGCCGCGGGATTCCGACTCCCACGCGATCCGGACCGGGCCGTCGGCGGGGTAGTTCCCGGAGACGGAGAGCTTCACTTTGCCGCCGTCCGGCAGCGTGGCGACGGCGTCGAACGGCGAGAAGAAGTTGACCGAGACCGTGTTGCCGCGGACGGTCGCCGCGAGCTCCGCGAAATTCAGGAATCCGCGCGGGATGTTGTTGACGCAGCAGTGGTTGTGCTTCATTTTGGCCTGTTCCGAGACATAGAGGTGCCGCCCGTGGCTGCGGACGCCGCGCGCTCCCCACTTTCCGTCGCGACAGACCGCGGCGAGGAACGGGTTGTAGAACGCCAGCTCGAAGTCGTCCAGATACGATTTGTCGCCGGTCTCCCGGAACAGTTCGCCGCAGAGCCGCATCCAGTGGATCGCGTCGCACGGTTCGCTGATGGCGCTGATCTGCGAGGCGGCGTGGTTGAAGATGTCGTTGAACCCGACACTGAAGAGGAGGTTGAGTTCGGATTGTTTCAGCAGCGCGTGGAAGCGGACGGCGCTCTCCAGCAGCTCCGCCTCGCCGGTAACGCGGTAGAGTTCGAGGATTCCGTCGAAGCAGGAGAGCATCTCGTAGGCTTTGGCCCATGTCTTCGGTTCCGGGTACCACTCGTGGACCGGCTTGCCGCCGAGCGCGTTGGCGATCAGGTTGGGGCAGAGTCCGTCTTCGCGTCTCCAGTCATCGGCGATTTCGCGGGCGAAGGCGAGGAACTCTTCCCGCCCGGTGGCGCGATAGAGCAGCACCATCGGCTTCAGGATCGAGCCGCTCGGAATTCCGGCGAAGGTTCCGGTCGCGCCGAGGCGGATTTTATGCTCATGCAGCGAATGGATCAGATGCTCCGCCAGCCGTTCGGCGGCGGTCAGGATTTCGGGGTCGCCGAGCAGGCGGTGCGCTTCGATCAGCCCCCAGAGGGTGTATTTGCGGCACCAGATGTTCCAGTTCCAGTTGCAGGGCCAGCCGAGGACGGCCTGAGTCCGCTCCGGGTCGGCGGCGAACACGTTCATCGGGTCGCGGTAGGTGCCGAGGTAGCCGGTGGGCTCCTGCAGGGCGATCAGCGTATGGACGCTCTTCCGGAGGAACTCTTCGAGCTCCGGATTCCCGGCGTATTCGCAGTAGCGGACCGCGCCGATGATCCACTTGCCCCAGAACTCCCCCTGCCAGATGCCGTGGACGCCGGAGCTGTCGTCCAGCCGGTTGCGGAAGGCGTCCTCCGTCTCCCGGTAAACCACGTTCTGCGCGGTGTCGGAGGTGATTCGTTCCGTGGCGAAACATTCCAGCCGTTCGGCGACGGCGCCTTTCAGTCGCAGGGTCAAACCATTTGATTTCATCGTCGGATTCCTTTCCTGTGTCACCGGATAGTATACCCGATTACTGCAGGAAAGGAAATGGAGGAAAATCCAGAAAAGATTTGAATTTGTCCAATTCCGGCGAAGAAATCAGCGGTCGATCTCCGAGAGATAACGCAGGAATTCGTCGGCGCCGGTCTTCGGCTCCGCGTCCGGCGTCCGGCTGACGATGGTCAGATTGCCGGAACGCAGCGCCCAGATCCGCCCCTTTTCCTCGGCGAGGACTTTCGCGCCGGGGAGCCGCCTCAATTCCTGCGCCGACGAGCCGTCCGTGAACGGGATGGTTTTGTCGGTGAAGAACTTGTCCAGCTCCGGAATGCTTCCGAGGTCGCTCCGTTTGCCGACATAGCTCACCTTCTGCCCGCTGCCGACGGCCCGGGCGATCTCTTTGGCGAAATAGCGCGAGAAGGGCGGATTCGGGCAGTTGATGATGACCGCGTCGAACTGTTCCGGCAGCGAGTTGGTCGAGCTGTACCACGCCAGCGGCGTTCCGGCGAGGCGGGCCGAAAGCGGGATCAGGCTCTGCTCATAGCCGTAGAACGCCTTGTAGCGGGTGGTCCACCACCACCAGGCGAATCCGCCGGGGAAGGCGTAGTTGCGCGGGGTGGGCGCGACCGGGTGCTTGCCGGGGGCGGCGAAGTCGCGGTCGATCCGGGCCGCCCAGGCCAGCCCTTCCGGGAAGTCGTGGTAGTTGTGATTGTTCCACAGATTGCCCGGTTTGAGGTCGAATCCGAAGAAGAAGAAGCCGCTCACGCCGAGCCGGGCGAGGTTTTCCGCCATGGTGCGCAGTTCTTTCTCGTCGGTAAAGAATTTGGTGCCGTCGTTGCCGACCGCCGCGCTGTGGCCGACTTCGGTGCCGACTTTCCACATGGTGTGGTCCGACGCTTCGGCGATGGCGCGCGCCGCGCCGCCGTGGGCCTGCCCCGGAATTCCCTGGTTGAGATAGCATTCGAACCCGACGCCGTCGTAACCGAGATAGCGGCGGCTGATGTTCATGGTCTCTCCGATCACGCCGACGACTTTGTAGACGACCGGCACGTTGACCAGCGATTTCAGATAGGCGGCGAACTCGTCGGTCAGCGCGCAGTAGCTTTGGCGGATCATCTCCTGATAGTCGATCCAGCCGACGGACTCGCCGGGGTTGCCGCCGGGCAGCGCCGCGCCGGTCTCCGGGTCCAGCCAGAACAGCTTGTCGCCCGCCTGGAGCGGAATCAGCTGCGCCGCCTGTTCGAACGATTCCGGGGAGACGCCCCATTCCTTCGCCAGCGCGCCGGGGGTGCCGTAGCGCTTTTTCAGGTAATCGGCGAAGACGCGGTTGATCTCCGGCGTGTACTGGCGGAGGTTTTCACTGCCGTTGGTCATCATGGTTTCGTTGTAGATCGGGTCGACGATGAAACGGAAATTCTTCCCCCACTCCATGCCGCCGATCCAGCTCACCCGCTTCTTGACCGCTTCGAACTTCTCCTTATTCCAGAGATTCGAGTGGTGCATTTTCGCTTCGAGCAGCGGAACGAGGATCACTTCGCCGCCTTCCGCCGTCTTGAGTTCGACCGGGAAGCGGATCTCGCGGAGCTTCCCGAAATCCTGCACCGTCTCGAGGTCGATGATGCCGTTGCGCGTATCTTTGCCGACGGCGTCGCCGAACGCGACGAATTTCGCCCCGTCCTGCGGCCGCGCCGGGTCGAACACCAGCAGCCCGGCGAGTTTCTGCTCGACCGGGAAGCGGGCGGTCACTTTGCCGGCGGCGTAGGTTCCGCGGGCCAGCCCCCGGTAGTTGCCGGGCGCGTTCTCTTTGTCGCGGGTGATGAAGAAACTGGGAATCGCATCGCCGCCGCCGGCGTTCAGCTGATAGCCGTAGTGGATACCCTCCTGTTCCAGCATGTCGATGAAGGCTTGGCGGACCCACACCGGGGCCGAGGTCGATAAATTGAGATAGACGTCGTCCAGCCCTCCGCCTTTGATCGCCCGGATGGTGGCGAGGTCTTTGGCCAGGTTCCGCTCGACCGCGGCGGGGGAGGCGTCGCGGCTGATGAGGGTGTCGGAACACCACATGCCGCCGACCGGAAAATAGCGCTCCCCGTCGAAGATGTATTCGAAATCGTGGTTCATAAACCAGGTGTGGGCGGCTCCGTCGCGGTCGGTGAAAGTCCCGTAATTGACCGGTTTGGGGAGCGGCCCGGGCTTGCCGGTGAGCGCGAGCGTCCGGTTCAAGGTGTTGCCCGGCGCGGCGGGCAGCGGCAGGAAGCGAAGTTCGATCTTGCGCCCTTTCGCCAGCCCGGTCAGGCTTCCCGGGAGCGTGCCCGAGACGGCGTCGAGTCGCGCCGCCTCGTAGAGTGTTCCGTCGTAGAACGCCATGGCGAGGACCGGAGCCGTCTTGCCGTCTTCAAAGGCTAGGCTGTAGTCGACCCCGTCCAACGCGACCGACTTGAGTCGGGCGGGGGAGGGGGCGAGTTTGGCGGCGGGGCGCTCGTTACGCAGTTCCGCTTTGGCCAGCACCTGCTCCGATTCATCGAAAGGGACCAGCTTCAGCTGGTAGCTGCCCGGCGGCAATGCGGGCGGCAGCGTGAGCTTCACGCTGTTTTCGCCCGCCCGGCTCATGATTCCGGCGGACACGACCGGGTCTCCGGCGAAGGTGAGCAGCAGCCGGGCCGGGAAGGAGGCGCCTTCCTGATGATAGGAGGCGGTCACGGCTTCGCCCGGGATCAGTTTGGCGGGCGGCGTGAAGCCGGAGACGCGGCTTTTCTTCCAGCCGCCTTTTTTGAACCCGGCGATGCCGTCGCACATGAAACTCCAGTGGCCCAGCCCGGCGCGCTTGCTGAAGCGGAACGAGAGCGTGTGTTTTCCCGCCGCCAGTTTGACGGCTCCGAGCGGATTCCAGCTCACCGCGTTCGACACGCCCCAGGCGGGGCTGCCGGAGGGATTGTTCGGGACTTCGCGCCAGTCGTCCTGGTCGAACCTGAAGTCCACCGGCGAGGCGTGGGGCCGTTTCTGGGTGATGATCGCGGCGAAAAATTCGTACTCCCCGGCTTCGGGGGCCTCGAATCCGTAGGTGGCTGAGAATTCGCCGGATTCCGGCTGTTTTTCCAGCTTATAGAGCACGGTTCCCGAGAAGGAATCGGCCACCTTGTTCTTGCCGAGATTGGTTTCGGCGGGCGTTCCGCCGTTGATCCAGATATCGGCCTGTTTCGGGAAATCGGGGTCGGTCTTCGGAGTCGCATCCGGGAATCCGGCGGCGGCGAGGGTCAAAGCGGCAGCTGCCGCCGCCAGGGTGAGCGCGGTTTTCATCATGATTCAAATTCTTTCGGCGGATTATTTGTTGAAGCGGAAATCCCAGCGGTTCGGACCCGTCGTGTAGCTGGTTGCATTGTTGAAGTAGAAGTTGCCGAGCCGGTCGTCGTTGTAGAGCACGTTCTTGGTCCCGGCCCGGACGGTGTCGACGTTTCCGCCGATATTGAGCACATTGCAGCCGCCGTTGTGCCGCGGATCGGCCATCGGCTGGTTGGCGTCACGGTAAGTCACGCTGACCAGGTAGCCGCGTTCGTTCGCGTCCGATCCGTCGGTCAGCAGGATCTGCCGGGAGGGCGAGCGGCGGATTTTGCTCAGCTTGGTCGCTCCGGTCAGTAGCCCGTAGACTTTCCACGGGAAGGAGTAGCTGACATGGCCGGTCTGCATTTCGCTGATGGCGGCGCTTCCGGTGAATTTCGTGTTCTTCGGGTCGTTGCGGCACCAGAGGAATCCTTTGTTGGAAGGCTGTTCCGGCTTGACGTCGATCATGCTGAACCAGATCGGCACGCCGTTGCTGCTGAGCCCCGCATTGCTCGGCACGTAGGGGACGAAGTCGTCATTCGAGTTGAAGTACAGCTGGAAGGAGGCGCCGAGCTGCTTGAGGTTGCTGACGCAGTTGACCGAATTCGCCCGTTCCCGCGCCTGCTGAAGCGCAGGCAACAGCATGGCGGCCAGAATCGCGATGATGGCGATTACCACGAGAAGTTCGATCAGAGTGAAATTCCGTTTCTTCATGTTCGTCTCTCCTTGCCAGTCTTTCAGTTGAGTTTTTTTACGGAACCGTTGATAGCCAATTGCGGTTTGAAATATTCATAAGGATTGCTCTCGGGGGAGAACCGGTCCGGATGGCTCAGGATTTCGAGGATGGCGTCGGTTCTGCCTTCGAGGTTCGTATCAATGCAGTCCAACGGCGGATGCTGGATGGTCGCCAGCCGCTTCGAACCGACCGTTACCATGCTCAGGTCGTCGGGAATCCGGATTCCCGTATTGAGGCAGGCGTTCACCGCTCCGGTGAACGAGTCGGCGCAGACGCCGACCAGCCCGGTGAAATCGATTCCCTCGTTCAGAAGGCGGGTGAAATAGTGATACGTTTTGTCCGGCGCGTACTCTCCGGAACGGACGCCGCAGTCAAGCACCCGGCACTCCGCGCCGCAGAGTTCCGCCTGGTTGACCGCGCCGATCATGCGTTCGCGGATCACCCCGTTGTGCGGTTCCGAGACGAGAACCGCGATTTTCTTATGGCCGTTGCTGCAGAGGTGGTTGGCGGCGAGGCTTCCGGCGAAGGTGTCGTTGACGCCGACCGAGAGCAGCCGGAGATCGCCCCGGTGCCGTTCCATGATCACCAGCGGAATTTTCGCGGCGTACTCTTCCAGGCGGCGGAGGGTGTCGGAATTCCACAGTTCGGAACTGGTCATCATCGCGATTCCGATCACATTCTCCTCTTCGAGCGGCAACTTCCGGGGGACGTCCTCGCTGTAGTCGAAATAGTAAGTGAGAATTCGTTTGGGCGCGAATTTCTTGCGGATCGAGGTCAGGTGATCCTCGCGGAGCGTCTGGTCGGTCGAGTTCCAGCGGGGCAGCACGAAGAGAAACGTCGCCGGCTTCTTCGCCGAAAGGCGGCCGACTTCGTCAGTCACGAACGTGCCGCGGCCGGGAACCACCCGCAGCAGCCCCGAGGTGCGGAAGCGCGACATGGTGCGGTCGACGATGAGCTGGCTCACGTTGTAGCGCTTCATGATTTCGCGGCTGGTGATGAATTTATCGCCGGCGGCGTATTGCGCGATCTCCTTGCGAAGTTCGTCGTAAAGAATATCGGTTTTCAGAATCGCCTGTTCCATCCGCGTTCCTCCGTTGCTGTGCTTTGCTGTATATTATGGTGTATTTTTCACGATAATGCAATAGTGATTCACGAAAAATCGAATTTTTTTTCGAGAGGTGGAAACCGGGCGCGACATTTTGTCCCGGTGCTGCGACATTTTGTCCCGATCCTGTTACGCACCAGGGGGATAACTTCGACTTGAAAGCGGGTTGGCACACGAAATGCTATCTTGTGTATTGAAGACTGCAAAGTCGAAACCCGAAAAGGAGGTGTGAGTTATGAACATGATGAAGAGATGGAATGTCGACGACGGGTTGCTGCCCGCCGCCTGGGGTGGTCTCAACGGTCTGTTCCGCTCCGTATTCGATCAGATTACCGATTTCGGGCCGGAATGGATGTCCGACCGGGCCGGCGGCAAATCGCTCGACCTGAAGGTCGGAGAACATGAAATCACCGCGACGCTTCCGATGCCCGGCTGCAACGATGAGGACATCGAAGTCGAGGTAAACGGCGACATTCTCTCCATTCGCGCCGAGCGCAGTGAAGAGAAGAAGGAAGAGAACAAGGAAACCCACTTCATCCGCCGCGAACGCTCGACCATGAGTTTCGAAGAATCGGTCAGACTGCCGGCGAAAGTCAAAGCGGGCGAAGCCAAGGCGAAGTACGAAGACGGTGTGCTCACCGTGACGCTTCCGCGCGAAAAAGCGGCTGCCGAAAAAACTCATGTGATCAAGGTCAAGTAAAGAGAGGAGAAAGCAAGATCATGAACGATATGAATGCCATGGAGAAAAGTGATGTTCAGACCATGCCCGAAGCGGTCACCATGGTTCCGCCTGTGGACATCATCGAAGGTGAAAACGAAGTGACGATCGTCTTTGAAGTCCCCGGTGCGAATTCCAAGACAGCGGAAATCGAGGTGCTGAACGGCATCCTGACGATGACCGCAAAGAGTTCGCTGACCAGAGACGGGCGTCCGGTGGTATTCAAGCGTACCTTCCGCCTTGCCGACGACGTGGATGTCGAGCGGATTTCCGCGAAATCGGAAGACGGAGTCCTGACATTGGCGATCCCCAAAGCGGCACGCGCCAAGGTCCACCGGATCAAAGTCGAATAAGAGCTTATCCCGATATAAGCTCCAAGTCACTCGCCGCCCCCCGGAATCCTTCCGGGGGGCTCTTTTATTGACCTGAGGCGCGGTGCTAAACCTGTTCGTAGGCGTAAGGGATCGAGTCGAGAAAGAGTTTGCCGTAGTTTTTCGTGATGACCCGGCGGTCGAGCACCACCACGATGCCGCGGTCGTTGCGGCTGCGGATCAGCCGCCCGACGCCCTGCCGGAACTTCAGCACCGCCTCGGGGAGGCTGTAGTGGGCGAACGAGCTTTTTCCTTCGCGCTCGATCCGCTCCATCCGCGCCGCGGTGAGCGGGTGGCCCGGCGAGGCGAAGGGGAGCTTGGTGACGATCACGTTGGAGAGCGCTTCGCCGGGCACGTCCACGCCGGTCCAGAAGCTGTCGGTGCCGAAGAGCACCGAGTCGATGTCCTCGCGGAATTCGCGCAGCAGCCCGGAGCGGGTCATCTCCTCGCCCTGCACCAGGAGCCGCCACCCCTTGGCGCGGAAGTATTCGCGCAGGTCCTCCGCCGTCCGCCGCAGACTGGCGTGGCTGGTGAAGAGAACGAACGCCTTCCCCTGGGTCACCTCCACGAAGCGCGGAATCTCGCGGTCGAGCGCGTCCTGAAAATCGTCGTCCTTGGGGTCCGGCATGCCGCGCGGAATGTAGACCCGCGCCTGGTCGGAGCCGAACGGCGAATCGAGCAGCAGCGTGTCGCCGTTGCAGAATCCGGTCCGCCCGAGGTAGTAGTCGAACGAGTTGCGCACGGTCAGCGTCGCGCTGCACAGCATCACCGGGTAATCCTGGCTGAACAGCAGCTGCGACAGGAGTTCGGCGATGTTGAGCGGCGTGGCGTGGAGTCCGACGCCGCCGCGCTCGTCCTCGGCGTAGTAGACCGCGTCGGGGACATTCCGGTTGGTGAACTGGTCGACGCCGTTGATGAATTCGCGGCAGCGGGTCAGCTGCGCTTCCAGTTCGGTCCGGAAGCTCGCGTCCTCCTGCTCGTCGAGATAGTCCGAGAGCCGGCTGGAGAGCTTGAGCAGCTTCTCCGTCAGTTTGTTCGGAAATTTGGAGGTGTCTTTGATTTCGAGCGCGGTCTCGTTGCGCTCGCGCAGCAGGTTCTCGTAGGGAGTGAAGAAACCGTAGGCCTCCTCGCGGCTCTCGGCCACCGCGCCGCGCAGGGCCGGGTCGGTTCCCTTGCGCATCAAAAGTCCGCGCGTGTTCTCCTGGCTGTAGAGCCGGTTCAGCGTCGAAACGATGCCGATCCGCGAGAGGTGGAGCCCGAGGTGCTCGGCGGCGTTGCCTTCGAGCGTGTGCGCCTCGTCGATCACCACCACGCCGTAGTTGGGCAGCAGCGTCCCCGCCGAACCGCTCGCCGCCCGCATGGCCAGGTCGGTGAAGAAGAGCGCGTGGTTGGCCACCACGATGTCGGCGGTCTCCCACGCCTGCCGGGCGCGGTAGTAGAAGCAGTTGCGGTAAAATTCGCATTTCGGCCCGGTGCAGCTGATGCCGTCGCTGCAGGCGAGCGCCCAGGTCTCCGGCTCCAGCCGGAAGTCGACGGAGTCGCGTTGGCCGTCGGTGGTGCGCTCCATCCAGCGCCCGAGTTTCTCCACATCGAGCACCAGCGAGGCGGCGGGCAGCAGCGCGTCGCGCTGGTCGCCGGAAAGCAGTGCGAACCGGCGGCGGCAGAGATAGTTGTGCCGCCCCTTGGCCAGCGCCGCGGTGAATTCGACCCCGGTCAGCTTGCGCAGAAGCGGAATGTCCTTGTCGATCAGCTGTTCCTGGAGGTTGATCGTCTCGGTCGAAACCAGCGCCGGGCGCGCCGCGGTTCGCGAGCGGTAGATCAGCGGGATCAGGTAGGCGAAACTCTTGCCGACGCCGGTGGGCGCTTCGACGCAGAGGTTCGCGCCGCGCTCGAGGGCGTCGGCGATCGCGCCGGACATTTCGATCTGCTGCGGCCGGAATTCATACGGCCTGCCGCCGTGTTCGGCCGCGGCCTTGAGCGGGCCGCCCGGCGCGAAGAACTCCTCGCATTCGGGACGGACGTTGACCTCCGGCTGCGGCGGCGGAACCGGCTCGTATTCGACGGAAAATTCGTCCGGGTCGAACCCGGCGCCTTTGCGCTCGGCCGGCAGGGCCTCCGGTTCATCCGGGCAGGAGAAAGGGATATCGATCGGCTTGATCATCTTCGTTCAGCGCTGCTCCAGATAGTCGTCGATCTTCCCCGGCAGGTCGCGGAGATACTGGTCGGAGATGTTGAAGCGTTCGGCGATTTCCGAGGTCATCCGGGCGGCGTGCGCGGCCTCTCCGCTGGCGAGGTCGGCGGCGCTGCGGGTCATGGTGATCGAAATCTTGGGAATCCGGCAGAGGAACCGGGCCTGCGGTTTTTCCGGCAGGACGAGGCGGACATCCTCGGTGTTGTCCAGCGTCAGCGAAATCGTGAGCAGCTCCTCGGCGTAGCCCAGCTCGGTGTAGAGGCTGCCGAGAAAGCGGAACGCCTCGGCCATCTTGCGCACCAGCAGCGGGAACGCCAGCTCCCGGTCCGGCACCGGCTGGTAGGCGATGTAATGGAACATGCCGCTCTTGAACACCTGCCACATGCGCAGCCCCTTTTTCGACAGCGCCCGGAGCGAGGTGTTGGTGAGATACGCTTTTTTCAATTCGTCCGAATCGAGGAATTCCGGCGTCGGCAGCGACGGCAGCGACGCATCGACCGCTCGGCGCAGCGCACTCAATCCGAACGCTTCGGAGTGGAAGCGCGGCGGCGTCACGATCAAATTCACCAGCAGCGACGGCACCCCGGCGGGCGGATTCTTGCGCCGCTTGAAGAACACCGAGGAATTGGCCACCGCCGCCTGGAACTCCTCGTTGTCGCCGGAGCCCTCGGCGGAGAGGCGGTTTTCGTAGAGGATGCCGCGCAGCATGCGGCCGAGCTCCTCGCGCTGGTTGCGCAGCGCGCGCTGGATCAGCATCTGCATTTCGATGGCGCGGTAGGCCGGGCGGCTCGACGCGTCCGCCGTGCGGATGTAGAAAACCCCGGTCTGGAGTTCGCCCTCGATGCCGTTGGTACAGACGTGCGGGAGCGTCCGGAACGGCCGGATCACGAAGATCGCATAGCGTTTCCCGTCCACCACCGGGCGCTCGATGACCAGCTCGATCGGCGGCTCGACGTAGCGGTTGACAAACTGCCCGACGGTGGTCGGGTCGAACGAGTGGACCTCCTCGCGGTTGAGCCCGGTGTAGACCGACGGGTGGCCGGAGGCATCTTCGCCGACGCCGATCACGATGCAGCCGCCCTTGGTGTTGGCCAGCGCGAGACAGTGGCGGACGATCTTGCCCTTCGCCTGACGGCTCATCTTCGTCCAGCACAGCGCCGCCTTGTAGTCGAGTACATCGGACTCGACGCCGCGGCGGACCAGCTCGACGAAATCATACGTCGGTTTTCCGGGCAGTTTCTCCATTATTCCACTTCGTCAAGATAGAGCAGGTGCATGCAGTTTTCGCAGCTGGTGACCGCGCCTTTCTGCATATTGGTCATGGTCTGCCGGGTGACCCTGAGGTGACAGCTCCCGCAGATTTCGTTCTCGACCCGGACCAGCGGCGCGATGCCGTCTTTGCCGCCCAGGAGCTGGCGGTAGAGGGAGAGGGTGTCGCGGTCCACGCCGCGAATGTCGTCCGTCCGGTTGGCCTTGAGTTCGGCGACCTCTTTCTTGAGGTCGGCGGCGAAGGAGACCAGCTCCTCGAATTCGGTGCGGAGCGCGTTGACCGTCGCCTCGTTTTCCTGCTTGATGCCGCGGTAGTTCTTCTTGGCCGCTTCGAAGGCGTCCATCAGCTCGAGCTCGCGGCTCTCAAGGTCGCCGATCTTCCTCTGGTTGAGCGCGATGGTGCCGAGCATCGCCTGATACTCGTTGTTCTTCTTGACCATGGCCGACTGCTGCTGAAGCCGCTTGTTCTCCTCGTTCAGCGCCTGGATGTCGGACTCGACGGACTTGCGTTCCTGCTCGATCTTTTTCGCCGCGGTGGCGGCGGCGTTGACCGCGTTGACCGCCGCGTCGCGTTTGTCCTTGAGTTCGCCCATCTCTTTCGGGAGCAGCGCGAGACGCGCTTCGAGTTCCCGGATTCTGAGATCGACCGCCTGCAGTTCCAGCAGAGCTTTCGCCCATCTTGCCGCCATTGGTTTGCCCCCTCGCTTATGGTTAATCGTCTGAACGGAGTTCGTTGATCGTATCGATCAGTTTCTGCGGATCGGTCACGCCGACGATCCGGATTTCGTCTCCGGACCCGGCCGCGGTGCCGATCAGGATGTCGCCGACGCCGAACATCCGCTGTTTGAACGTCTGGTTCAATTTGGCCGCCCGCATGTCTTTGATCCGGATTTCCGACTGTTTCTTCTCCAGAATCCCGGTGTTGCAGATGATGCGCGCCGTGGTGACCCGGTACCGGCTGCACCGTATGACCAGGTGATAGTAGACCAGCATCACCGGCAGGATGACCAGCCCGATTCCGATCAGGCAGAGCAGCCCGGCGATGAAGAGGTCGCCGTAATAGTTCTTCCAGGCCGGATGGAGTTCGGCGACCGGAGTCTCCTCCCGGACGGCCGTTTTCTTCTTCTCCTGCATTCCCTTCTGGAACTCTCCGCAGTGGCGGCATTTGAGCGCCGCCGCCTTGATCGTTTCGAGGCAGAAGGGGCAGGTCTTCACCGGTTCGATGGCGAAAAAGTGCTTGCATACATCGCAGCGGATCTCTTTGCCGAGCTCTCCGTCGTCCGGTTCATACTTTTTGTTGCAGAACGGGCAGAATGTTGTCATTGCGCGCTCCTCAAGTTAAAACAGTGTCTGTTGACGGTCGTCGCCGCGCATCGGCCGCAGCCCGAGCTTGTCCCACGCCTTCGGGGTGGCGACGCGCCCTTTCGGGGTGCGGGCCAGGAACCCGCGCTGGATCAGGAACGGTTCGTAGACCTCCTCGATCGAATCTTCTTCTTCCCCGACCGAAACCGCGATGTTCTTGAGCCCGACCGGGCCGCCGTGGAAGTTCCCGACAATGGTTTCGAGGATGCGGATGTCCATCTCGTCGAGCCCGTCGTTGTCGATCTGGA
>CAYSZM010000017.1:29493-46840 GCA_964435365.1 uncultured Victivallis sp.
ATGGTTTCGAGGATGCGGATGTCCATCTCGTCGAGCCCGTCGTTGTCGATCTGGAGCATGCCGAGCGCATCGGCGGCGACCTTTCCTGTGATCACCGAATCGGCGCGGATCTGGGCGTAGTCGCGGGCGCGGCGGAGCAGGTTGTTGGCGATGCGCGGGGTGCCGCGGCAGCGCCCGGCGATTTCGCGGGCGCCCGCTTCCTCGATTTCGATGTCGAGGATTCCGGCCGAACGTTTGAGAATCTGCGTCAGGCTGTCGACGTCGTAGTAGTCGAGGCGGATGTTGAGCCCGAACCGCGACCGCAGCGGAGAAGAGATCATCCCCTGCCGGGTGGTCGCGCCGACCAGCGTGAAGCGCGGCACGTTGAGCCGCACCGAACGGGCTCCGGCGCCCTGTTCGAGCATGATGTCGATGAAGAAATCCTCCATCGCGCTGTACAGATATTCCTCAACCGTGGTGTTGAGCCGGTGGATCTCGTCGATGAACAGGATGTCGCCGGGTTCGAGCGAGGTGAGCAGCCCGGCGAGGTCGCCCGGCTTCTCTATCGCGGGGCCGCTGGAGCTCTTGAGGTTGGTGCCGCGCTCGTTGGCGATGATGTAGGCCAGCGTGGTTTTGCCGAGTCCGGGCGGGCCGCAGAGGAGGATGTGGTCGAGCGCTTCCTCGCGCGCCTTGGCGGCGGCGACGAAGAGTTCGAGCTGGTCCTTCACTTTGTCCTGTCCGGGGAAATCCGCGAACTTCGGGGGCCGCAGCGAGGTCTCCTTGGCGGGATCGCGTTTGTTCAGGGTCGAGGTGATGAATCGTTCCGTCATAATCTCAGAAAATTGTATCGCCGCGTGACTTGTTTTCCGGCGGAAAGGTGTTAATTTAATACCGTCTTGTTTCTTATTTAAAGAAGATAGCGCAACAACGGGCAAATTTCCAGTTCCGCAATAGAAAAAGAAAGGAATTCCAGCAGATGTACGATCTCAAGAAGGCGCAGCTCGCCGCCAACACCGTCCGGATGCTTTCGGCGGAAGCCGTCCAGAAGGCGAAATCGGGTCATCCCGGCATGCCGCTGGGCTGCGCGGATTACGCCATGACTCTCTGGTACAAGTACATGCGCCACAATCCGAAGAATCCGGCGTGGATCGGCCGCGACCGTTTCGTGCTCTCCGCCGGACACGGTTCGATGCTGGAATATTCGCTCCTGCACCTCTTCGGCTACGGTCTTTCGATCGAAGAAGTGATGAACTTCCGCCAGTGGGAAAGCAAGACGCCGGGCCACCCCGAATTCGGCCACACCGCGGGCGTCGATATCACCACCGGGCCGCTCGGCACCGGGTTCGCCTCCGCCGTCGGCATGGCGATTGCCAAGCGTTATTTCGCGGCGAAGACCGGGCTCGACAAGGCCGGTCTGGCCGACAACAAAATCTACATCATCTCCGGCGACGGCTGCATGATGGAAGGCGTCACCTCCGAAGCGGCGTCGCTGGCCGGGCATCTGAAGCTCGACGAGCTGGTCGTCTTCTACGATGACAACAACATCACCATCGAAGGGCAGACCAGCCTCGCCTTCTCCGAGAACGTCGGGGCGCGGTTCACCGCCTACGGCTGGCGGGTGATCACGCTGGCGAACGCCAACGACCTCGCGCTCTGCGACGCGGCGCTGGCCGAGGCGCAGAAGTCCGACGGCCGCCCGACGCTGATCGTCGGCAAGACCCAGATCGGCTTCGGCGCGCCGAACAAGCAGGGCAAGTCGAGCGCCCACGGCGAACCGCTCGGCCAGGAAGAGGTCGAAGCGCTCCGCAAGAACCTCGGCATGCCGGAAGCGCCGTTCACCGTGCTGCCGGAAGTCCGCGCCTTCCTCGACGCCCGCATCGAAGAGCTGGCCGGAGAGGCCGCCGCGTGGGACAAGAAATTCCAGGCGTTCCTCGAATCCGACCCGGCCAATGCGAAGCTGATCGACGCTTACGTGAACCGGACCGTTCCGGCCGACATCAAGGAGCAGCTCCTCGCGGCGGCTCCGCTGGATAAGCCGGTGGCGAGCCGCGCCTCCTCCGGCACGGTGCTGCAGAAGGCGGCGGAGCTGATTCCGGCGCTGTTCGGCGGCGCGGCGGACCTCGCGCCCTCGACCAAGACCGACATCAAAAACGGCGGAGACTTCTCCGCCGCGAATCCGGCCGGACGCAATCTGCACTTCGGCGTGCGTGAATTTGCGATGGCCTGCGCCGGCAACGGCATGGCGCTCTACGGAACGGCGATTCCGTACACCTCGACCTTCTTCGTTTTCAGCGACTTCATGAAGCCGGCGATGCGTCTGGCTTCTCTCATGAAGCTGCACGAGATCTACGTGTTCACCCACGACAGCTTCTACGTCGGCGAAGACGGCCCGACCCACGAACCGATCGAGCAGATCGCGATGCTGCGGACGATTCCGGGGCTGACGGTCATCCGTCCGGCCGAAGCGCACGAAGTGGCGCAGGCGTGGGCGGCGGCGCTCGAAGCCGACGGCCCGGTGGCGCTGCTGCTGACCCGCCAGGACCTCCGTCCCTACGACGCCGAGATGGCGAAGAAGGTCGATGTGTCGAAGGGCGCTTACGTGATCGACGAGGACGAGGATTTCGACATCATCCTGGTTGCCACCGGCTCCGAGGTCAACCTCGCGCTGGATTCGGCCAAGCTGCTGCGCGAGAAGGGCGTCGGCGTCCGCGTTGTTTCGATGCCGAGCCAGGAGCTCTTCTCGAAGCAGGACGTCGATTATCAGGAAGACGTGCTGCCGTCGTGGTGTCTCTGCTGCGTCTCGATCGAAGCCGGAACCACCTTCGGGTGGGAGCGCTTCATCGGCCGCGACGGCCTGGCGATCGGGCTGGATCACTTCGGCGCGTCGGCTCCGTACAAGGTGCTGGCCGAGAAGTTCGGCTTCACGCCGGAAGGCGTGCTCGACCGGATCGGCGACCACTTCGTCTGCTCCGATGAGGAAGACGAGTGCGGCTGCGGCTGCGGCTGCGAAGACGAGGGCGAAGGCCACAGCTGCGGCGGAGACTGCAACTGCCATTGATCCCGCTTCAAAGCGAAAAAAAGCGGAGCCGTGAATCGCGGCTCCGCTTTTTTTCTTGTAAATTGAAGTGATCGATGATATGTTCTCGGTCAGGGCGATTGCCCGGAACCAAAGGAGGTTTTCGATGAAGAGGATGTTTCTCGTCGTGATGCTGGCCGTTTTCGCCGTTTTTTCAGCAGCCGGTGCGGGGGAGGAGGAATCGATTGCCGATGTGGTCAAGCAGTTCAACCAGGCGTTGAAGGATAAAAACTTCGATCTGGCCGCCAAATTGGTGACGCCGGATTCCCTTCCGCTTGTCGAAGGGTGGAAACGGGGGGCGAAAGACGCCAGTGGAACGATGACGGTCAGCGAGAAGGACGGGATGTCGGTCGTGGAAATGCCGCCCGCTTCCATTCCGATTTACTTTCAGAAGTTTTTTCTCCGCAAGACAGACGGGGGGTGGAAGATCGATTTGCGCGGATGGGAGCACCATTCCGATTACGATAAGGTGGATTCTTCTTACGTCAGGGCTTCGAATCTGAAGCAGATCGGTCTCGGGCTGCACATGTATGCCGGAGACCACGACGGGCTTTTCCCCGCGGAAGACGACGCGACGGGGTTGGACATTTTGCGCAAGGGCAAATATCTGAGCGACCCGCGCGTGTATGTCAGCCCCCTGGACAGTGCGCGAAAACCGGCGGAGAAGGGGGCCGCGCTGACCGAGGCGAATTCTTCCTACGTCTATTTCGGCGGAGCCGATTTCACGAACAAACGTATGCCGCCCCAAATGCCGATCGCGTTCGAGAAGCCTGACGCCTGGCAGGGAAACTGGGTGTTCGTCCTTTTCGTCGGCGGCCATGTCGAGCAGAGGAAGATTGACGGTTGCAAAAACATTGCCGAACTGGTCGAAACGATCATCAAGCGCGGCAAGCTCGACGACCAGGCCGAATTCCTGCGGAAAAAGGCGGCCGAAGCCGACCGCCGTTTGCAGGAAGAAGCGAAAAAGTAATTGTTTTACGCTTCTTCCTGAGAGTTATCGGGCCGCGTTTCCGGACGTTGTTTCCTTGCCGGCATGCTCCCATTGTTTTTGCGAGCCGCGAAAAAAGAGATAGGTTTGACCTTTTTCGACGTTCAGTTCAAATTCGGTCGCCTCGCTCAGTTCTTTTCCGGAATATACCTCGTAGAGCGACTGCTTTTCCGGAAGTTTCAATTTCACGGCATGGGTATCCCCGGAATGAATGAAAATCAGGGATTTATTCGCCAGAAACGCGTCTTCCGTTCCGGTATATTCAAAACACCCGGCAAGTTTTCCGGCGTAACGCAAAACCGAGGGCGACAAAGTGGCCGCGGCGCTGTAAATGCACCAGCCTTTCCCGACTTTTTTCACCGCCGCCGCCACATCTTTGGTTCCTTCGTAATAGGCGATGGGATTGGCCGCCGGATCTTTGATGACAAATGACGGACTGTAGGTATTGTTCGACGGAACCCCTCGGCTCGGTTGCCAGCCCTGATGCTGGAAGCGTCGGATATCCCCCATCGGATAAAGTTCCGATGTCTTTTCCTGCCGCTCGAACCATCGGCTTGCCTTAAGTTTCCAGCTTCTCTCCTGTGCCAGCAGATCGATATTCATGCCGATAAGGTTTGACATCGCGGCCGGATCGGCGGATTTGCCGTCAAGTAGAAAATCCGCCCAGATGAAGATCGCGACGCAGCCTCTGTTCCGGACCATATCCTCAATCAGTTTGCGGTTTTTATCGCTGAGTTCGTATGTGTGGAAAAAGACGTAAAGCTTATACGGCTTGGTTTGCTCGATCTGATCGATAAAGAGGAAGTCGAACGGCAGACCTGCTCTCGACCAGGGATAGCGCGCGACGTCAAATAAGGAAACCGTGCGCGGCGGACCTTTGAACAGTGAGTCATAGCCGAGATATTTTTTATAGTTGAGATCGCAGACAAACGCGGTTTCGGCCACCGAACTCCGGTCAACCTGCAGCGCTTTTTCAAATACGGGAGCGATTTGGCGGTATTCCTCCAGTACTCCGGGTTTGTCCAACCGATATTGGGAGGGGCCGACGCACCATTCATAGGGGTACAATCCGGACATGATGGCATGAGAATAAACCCGGCGGGTATGTTTGCGCTGCTCATCGATGCCCAGATTTAGATTATATCCCCACGGATAGTCGTTTTGCACAATAATCAATTTATTGTGCATCGCCGCGCCGTCGGAGGGGATGTTGGGCGTACCGATTCCCCCGTCATACCCCAGGGCGCGGCCGGGATATGGCTCCTGAAGTTCGAACAGATCGAAATAGGGACTCTTCAGCAGAAGGTCAATGCCCGGTTCATAATTCGTATCGGGGAAGCCTCTGTCGAACGAGCCCCACTGTCCGCCGATGAAATTGCCGGTTCTTGCGCCGGTCAACGCCCGGTTGTGAGTCGCCTCCTTGATTGCTTCGCAGGCGTCGAGGATCATCTGCTGGTAAGTGTTCGAACGGAACTCGTAGCTGTCGAGATATGCCCGGCGGGAAGGATCGATCAGGAGGGTCATTGCATCCCGGCGGTAAGGATGTTTGCCGGAAATGAGCGGCTGCGGGATGGCATGGTCGAAGTCAACCTTGTTGTCTTTCCACGCGGACCGCAGGGCGGAAACGGTCTGGTACTTGTTTTTCAAAAAAGTCCTGAAACGCTCCAGTGCCTGCGGTGTCGCATCATTGATTTCGACGTTATTGTCAAGAGAAGGGCCGCCCCAGATCTCATAGCCGATGATGGCCTCGGCATAAGGCTGGGTTTGAATATGGGCGATACACTGTCTGATCATATCGCGCATGTCTTTTTTCCATTCCGGCGACATATAGTCAGGCACGCCGCGCTTGAAATCAACCCCGGCAGACCGGGGGTGCAGATAATTCCACCATTTTACGCCTTCGAGTTGAATGTAGAGAATGAATTTCGACTCGGGTGACAATTTTGAAAGCCGGTTCATCTCCGTATCGAGATAGGAAAAGTCAAAATGGTCCGGGCCGATCCAGATATGCGGAGTCGCCAAGAGATAAATATCTTCCGTCGTCGGGATGACCAGTCTTCCCAGCGGGGTCCTGCAGTTTATCTTGTTGAGCATGTTGTCCCAGTATTCGTCGCTCGCCTGGCAGGTGCTCTGATTGGCGAACCCCATTCCGGTAATCGGTTCATTATCAATCATGATGACCGGCTTCCCGTGATGCTGTTCCACCCTGACAGTATGACGCGGAGGCGTTTTCAGAATCTGGTCGGCATTGATCCGGTTGTTTACTTTGCGACGTGCGACGGAGAGGGTGAAGAGATCCATCTCCCCCCATTTCCCATTCTGATTCTTAAATTCGACGGTTAAAAAGGCCAGTTTTTTTCCGGAGAATTTCTCGGGGAGTTCGAACTTGATCGAGTGCCGCTTGCCGGCGGAAACCATATTGGTATCGACAGGAATCGGCAGTTTCGTGGCGTCGGTGAATTCCAGAAACAGTTTGACGCTGTCCGGGGCCAGGTTTTTTTCTGTCGTTTTTATATCAAGAAAGAAGAGTTCGCCTCCATACATCTTGAGTTTATCAGTGACAATCGTTCCAATTTTATATTTTCCCGAAAACTTGGCGGAAGGGCCATATGCCGCCAGGCAAAGGGCTTTGCTGTCCTTGTCCTGATAAGCCAGCTGACCGGCATTGTCTCCAGATAATATGAATTTGTCTGTTTTATCATACCAGGTGTACGGAGTGTCGTCTCCGCATTCATATATCATCGCCATATAATGAGTGCCGGGGAGATTGGGTGAGACGGTATCTTTCGGCGTTTCAAGGTGCTCTCTGTCCACTGCCTTCCTTGATCTGTTGCCGAGAGGATAGGCGAAAGTCCCGCGGGGATCGTGGCGGGTGAAGGAAACTGAATCCAGTTTCAGCAGCATATTCTTTCCCGGTTCTTCTTTGCGGGGAGAGAAGCGGAGGGCGAGGCGTTGCAATGGTTCATTGAACTTTTCCTGTCTGCCGGACGGCGATTTTCCGGCTGCACTGAAATCCTCCAGCCTGCAACTCAAATCCTTCCATTCATTGCCTCGCGTTGCAGAAGATACCGACAGGCAGGTGGCCTCAAACATCTTTCCGCTGGAATCTTCCGCAAGTATTTTTAATGTTCCGGGCACCGGATTGATGAGTCTTGCCCTGACATTTATGATATCGAATCCGGACTGCGGCTTCACTGGTATGGTGATGGTCGCCGGACCGTTCAGCTGCAGCGAAAAAAGCACGCTGTCTTTTTCCAGATGATAGAGGGTGGCGTTGCCATCTTCAGGCAGCACAATGTTTGACAGTTGGTTGCCATTTGATACAATGCCGGCATTGGTATATTCGAAATTCATTCGGGGATTGGCAATTACAGTATGAATCCCTTTGTTCGTAGAGTCGTCATCCGCCGCAGAGGCGACGACAGAAGAGATCAGCACTGCTGAAAAAATAAATCGGGCTAAATTCATGTTGGGTTCCTGACATGGAGTAAATCCAAGTTGATTTCTTCGACGGGGGGGAACAATCAGATTTGTTGACATGTTTGAGGTTTAAAACACCCGCTTCCGCGGGTGCGGTCGCGGGTGTTGTGAGGGAAAGCCGGTTGACTTTTGCTGTGCTACCAGCTCCACTTGTTATCTGCGGAATAACGCGTTTTCTGTGTCGAATATGCGTCCTGCTGCGGAACGCTGCGGGCGCTTCCATCGCAGAAGGCGGCATTGGACCCGTTGTTGTGACGTTTTAAAGTCGGATCGATGATTCCTGCCGTGGAAGCATTCTCCGCCCATTCTGTCTGTGTGCAGTTCGCATTGCCCATCCTTGAACGCAGTTTCGTGTTGTAGCCCAGAAGAACTGTGGTCGAGCCGTCGCCGACGAGAATGGTCTTGGCCGGAATGGTCCATTTTTTGACCGGCGGTTTTTCCCCGTGCATGTAGCTGTTCAGATAACCGTTGATGCCGTAGCCGATCGGAGTGCTCGCATTGGCTTTCCATTGAATGATTTTCTTATAGTTGCGATTGTCTCCGGGGCAGTTGAACAAGTTCGGGCGCGCATAATTTTTTACGACGAGCAATCCGGCCCAGGTCGCATAGTCGTTGACATACCAGAGGCCGACCTTTCCCGCCGTGTCTGCAGTGGGAACGCGATTGCCCGGATCATCGTCCGCATACATGAAACAAGCCATGGCGATCTGTTTCATATTGCCCAGGCAGTTATTTGTTTTTGCTCTGTCCCGCGCCTGCGTCAATGCCGGGAGCAGCATCGAGGCGAGAATGGCGATGATGGCGATCACGACGAGGAGTTCGATCAGCGTGAAGTTCTTTCTCATTTGGACTCTCCTTTCGATCTTTTCCGGATCTTTCGTTGTTCTTTCTTCCGAATCTATTATGATAGAGGTTTGTTTCGGGTGCAATTCCATTCCTTGTGAAGCTGAATCCCTGCGGAAGACGCGGCTTCGGCTGCCGAAAAGTCATTGTTTTTTGAAATAAAGCCGTATGTTACGAAATTCTACGGTTTGCTGTTTTGCCTCGGGATTAAACCCGATTGCAATTGCTTTTATCCCTGTTTTCGATAAATCGTTTTCGGAATGGCGGGGCATTTCGCTGTCAAGACGGAGAAAAAAATTCTTCCATTGACTGGTCGGGCCGGTATATTCCATCCTTCGTTCTTTGCCGTCGGTGCCTGTCAGTATCACGAATTTATGCTTGTATCCCGAACCGTCTTTTTGTTCTGCACGGATATCAAAGCTGATGGCGCAAAGTTTCGATGCAGAGTCCCGTTGGTCCAAGTCGATTTTGGGATAAAACCAGGCGTCGTTCACGTTGCTGAAATCAATGGAAAATACAGCGGTTTCATCTTTGCAATCCTTGACTGACTTACCTGAGGTGAAAGGCCGTAATTGTTCCGGTGAAATCTTCACCTCGCGATAAAGCTGGTTCAGATAATCTGACAGCAGTGCCGGGGCTGCCAGCGGCGAGATCGCTTTCCCATTGAATTTTCCCGTTAGGAGGAGGAACTTATCCTTTTCCGGCCGAGCGGCGCCCTGGTAGATCATGGGAAATCCCACCTTTGACATCGGCGGAATGGTGAAGTCGTTTTTGGGCAAATCCAACATCAGAGAGTTGCCGGAAATGATTTTTCCCGTTTTTTCATGCGGACTGAAATTATAGACCTGTACGGTAAAGCGATCTCCTTTTTCCAGGGAAAGGTATCGCTCGCTTCGAATTCTGTCCCGAAGGGGGGTCACTAATTGGATGACAATCGTTTTGTCGATTTGAGAAGCAAAATCTTTTTCTCCCGGTTTGGACGCCGGAATATCCGCTTTCAGTCCTTTGACTCCTTTCAGATAGGCGGGGAATTTTGTGGCGGTTAGCTGCAATTGGTTGTTTCGTCCGGTGAGACCAGTGCTTTTTCCCATGATGTCAACAAGAGTATATGGCCCCGCGGGGACCGAAACCGTGAATGGTGTTTCTCTGGTGCTTGCTTCGTCGTTCGGCTGATAGGTGCCGTACCCGGTGTGTTCGTCAAGTGCGCCGTCCGTGGTCCAGAAGACGATAGTTTGGGTGTTGTCGGGATGCTGATATAAATAGGCTTTGACTCCAGCTTTCCAATTCAACTGGCCGAGAAGGACGGCGTCTCCGGTTTGCTCGATCTCATTGGCCAGCGCCTGGAATACGGGTTTTACAGAATAATTCCAGCGGAAAAACCCCCAGTTTTTCTTTCCGCCCCGTTCATTGTAGGGAAGCAGAACGAATGGATAATTGCGGGTAATTCCGAGCATTTGCATTGTGATATTCGACTTGACGATGAATTCCGCCCATATTTGTTCCTGACTGATATTGTGTTCCCGTTTATCATACACCCCTTTCCGAAGAGGATAATCGTATTTTTTATCTCGGGAATATACGGGAGGCGCTTCGGCGGCTCCTTCGCTGTGTGTGCCGCTTTCCGTAATCCACAGCTCTTTGGGGGGGCAATGGTATTTGGCATAAACCTTGTTCAGTTCTTCGACGTAATACCGATAGGAATCCAAAGGACCGTAGAGGTGAAAAGCGAGCACGTCGAAATAGTCGTAGAGGCCATTTGCCATTAGAAAGTCGAAGTAGAGGGATGGTGAGCCAATCCACTCGGTCAGACCTCCGGTCAGAACCTTGCATTCCTGATCGGAATGCTTCAATGCCAGATACGCGACTTTGTGTGCCGCGGCCATTTCCCAGACCGCATCCCGGTTAAACCAAGTCGCATTTTGTTCATTCCAGAATTCCCAGGCCTGAACATTTCCCTTGAATTTTTGTCCGAGCAGTTCACAGAATTCGTAAAGACCGAAAAGATCATCGGGTACGTTTTGAGTCATATTGCGTACCGATGTCGGTGCATCGTGAAACATTCCCAGAACAGAGACTCCGGATTCATGCATATATTGGGTGCATTCCGGGTATTGTTTCCAGTTGACATGATTGAGGGTCGGAGCCACCTGAGACCAGCTTAGCCGGTCCCGGCTGGACGCAGCTCCAAGCAGGCGGGCCAGCTTTGCCGTGGTGCGGAATGTGTTATCCCCCTGCCGAGGCGGTTCCCCGGCGATCCAACTGTGAGCCGTGTCGATACAGAAGAACCCGTTGCTTGAAGGGCGGGATTTCGGATCGGAAACCACGCAGAAGGAAAGACGATCCACTTCCTTATCGTTCATGGTCAATTCAAGAACGTAATAGCCCGGTTCGAGTTTATCGAAACGCAGTTTATTTTTTCCGTTCCATTTTCCTTCCGCAACGGATTTTCCCCAGAAGTCCCTGACTTGGTAGGAGCCGTTTTGATATTCCGATTTTGCCTTTTCGGTTAGAGAAAAGGAGGGATGGTCGATGGTTGTGAACACATTTCCCGTGCTGTCGCTTTCTAAAAAACCGGTGGGATAGTAGCCGAAGGCAACTTCGAATAGAAAAATAACGGCAAGAACGGGAATCCCCCATTTGGACCATTGTCTCATTTGATCAACCTGTATTCTGTTTTATCGTGTAAATTTATACAATGCGGGCAAAATAGTTCTGCAAATTACTAAGAGCTTATCAACAAATAAGCGAAAACGCTCTGATTTGCGGCGGACAGCCATTCACGATGGCATTTCCATTATTAGTTGATAGGCTCTAAAAACAGTGGCTAGTTTGAAAGGTTGATCACTTGTCTGTTCTTATCAAGATAAAGACGTACATGCATGGCCTCATTCCGTATTTGTCCCGGTGACTTCATGCTTGCCGAGCCATCGGCGCATGCGACATTGATTCCTTTATCTCCATGCCGCTGTCCCAGGGCGCAAGACTCGGAAAGCCACGGACTGATGAGGAACCGGTAAGTGTACCGGTTGGTCGTTCTTTGAGTATCGGTATCTCCCACTAAGATAAATTGGCTTGGATTTTTGATCTTTTTCATGAAAATGTAAGAACTTGTGGTCCCGTTCCCTTTTCCGCATATCGCAATTTCCGGATTATATGCGGATTGTCCGGAAAAAATCGCTCCGCCATCACCATTCTGAGACCACATCCCATAGGAATTAAACCAGGTTTGCTCGTAATCTTTCGGCAATTCGGTCGGGCAGACTGTACTTTTTCGTGGCGATAGATATTGATTGTCAATCAATATCTTTGCCCATGGAACCCAGTTTTGAAAAACAGCGACAGTCCCTTTGTAATCTCCTGAATAGATAATCGAAGCTGTCGCACATTGCTTTATGTTACTTTGGCAGGCGGCTTTTCTTGCTCTTTCCCGCGCCTGCGTCAGCGCCGGGAGCAGCATCGAGGCGAGAATGGCGATGATGGCGATCACGACGAGGAGTTCGATCAGCGTGAAGTTCTTTCTCATTTGGACTCTCCTTTCGATCTTTTCCGGATCTTTCGTTGTTCTTTCTTCCGAATCTATTATGATAGAGGTTTGCTTTGTGTGCAATTGCTTTTCCCTGAAAATCATGAAATATTTCAACTTCGCATGTAGCGCACCGGCTCGTAACAGCTTGCGATGAGATCGGCGAGGGGCAGTTCGGCAAGTCCGATGCAGCAGTCCGCCGCGCCGTAATAGAGTTTCGTCATGCCGTCCGGCTCGACCAGGAGATTGCAGCTGAACACCACGTTTCCGGCGCGGCCGCTGCGCTCGTAGGGCGTCTCCGGGAAGAGCAGCGGGCGCGGCGAACGGGCGATCACCTTCCACGGCTCCTCCGCGTCGAGGATTGCCGTGTAGAGACAGTAGATCGAGCCGTCGCAGCTCGCCGAGACGCCGTGATAGACGATGAGCCACCCCTCGTCCACCCGCACCGGCGGAGCGCCCGCGCCGAGTTTGAGCTGGTCCCAGCCGCCGGGGCGCGACTTCATCACCGGGCGGCTCTCGCCCCAGTAGACCAGGTCCGGCGAAAAACTCATCCACATGTCGCAGGGCGACTGTTCGCCGCCGCCGAACGGGCGGTCTAGGCGGCAGTAGCGGCCGCCGATCTTCTCCGGGAACAAGGCTCCGTTGCGGTTGTTGATCTCCGACCCGATCGAGAGGAATTCGAAGGTTTCGAAGTCGCGTGTCTTCGCAAAGGCGATCCGGGTGCCGAGCGTGTTGTCGTGGCTGCCGTAGCAGATGTAATACTCGTCGCCGATCTGCGTGATGCGCGGGTCGTAGACGCCGTTCTCCGTCCACCACGACGGCGGTTTCGGCCAGTCGACCGGCTTCGGGTCGAAACGGAAGTGATAGCCGTCCCGGCTCCGCGCGATCCAGAAGATGATGCCGCCCTCGACGTGAAATACATCGACGAGAAGCAGATACTCCCCGTTGAATTTCACCGCCCCCGGATTCAGAATGAAGTACCCCGCCTTTTCCGGCAGGTCGTCGGCGGTCAGAATCGGATTTTTCCCGTAGCGCTGCATTGTCGATATCATGATTGCTCTTGTTGGGTAATTGTTACTTTTTATCGAATAAACTGTTTCCTTGCTCATATTATGGCCGATATCGTGCCGATTGTCAAGAGGGAGGGCGGAAAAAAGTCAAAAAAAACGGGGAAGGATGCGTACCTTCCCCGTTGGAGCGGTGATGGGAGAGCGACGGTCAGATGCCGAGATCGATCATCGCGTCGGCCACCTTGCGGAATCCGGCGATGTTGGCGCCCATGACATAATTGTCCGGTTCGCCGAATTCGGAGGCGGCGTTGCGGGCGGCGTTGTGGATGTTGACCATGATCTCGTGCAACCGGCAGTCGACCTCTTCGCGGGACCAGGAGAGACGCATGGCGTTCTGGCTCATCTCGAGTCCGCTGGTGGCGACGCCGCCGGCGTTGGACGCCTTGCCGGGGGAGAAGAGCACGCCGTTGGCGAGCAGGAATTCGGTCGCGTCGAGCGTGGTCGGCATGTTGGCGCCTTCGCAGACGCAGATGCAGCCGCCGTCGACCAGCGTTTTGGCCTCCTCAAGACAGAGTTCGTTCTGGGTGGCGCAGGGCATGGCGATTTCGGCCTTGGCCAGCTGCCAGGGGCGGCGTCCCTCGTAGTAGAGCGCGGTCGGGTATTTCTTGGTGTACTCGGAGAGGCGCCCGCGCAGGACGTTCTTGAGTTCCATGACATAGGCGAGCTTCTCCGCGTCGATGCCGTCCTGGTCGATCACCGTGCCGTCCGAATCGGAGAGCGAGATCACCCGGCCGCCGAGCTCGGTCGCCTTCTGGGTCGCATACTGAGCGACGTTGCCGGAGCCGGAGATCAGCACGCGGGCTCCTTCGAATCCGCGGTTGCGGGTGGCGAGCATTTCGGCCGCGAAGTAGACCGCGCCGTAGCCGGTCGCCTCCGGGCGGACCAAGCTGCCGCCCCAGTTGAGGCCCTTGCCGGTGAGCACGCTGTCATAGCTGTTGACGATCCGCTTGTACTGGCCGAAGAGGTAGCCGATTTCGCGCGCGCCGACGCCGATGTCGCCGGCCGGAACGTCGGTGGAGGGGCCGATGTGGCGGTAAAGTTCGCGCATGAAGTTATGGCAGAAGGACATGACCTCGTGGTCGGATTTCCCCTTGGGGTTGAAGTCCGCGCCGCCCTTGCCGCCGCCCATCGGCAGCGTGGTCAGGCTGTTCTTGAACACCTGTTCGAAGCCGAGGAATTTCAAAATCGACAGATTCACCGACGGGTGGAAGCGAAGTCCCCCCTTGAACGGCCCGATCGCGCTGTTGAACTGGACGCGGTAACCGGTGTTGACCTGAATTTTGCCCTGGTCGTCGATCCACGGAACCTGAAACACGATCGCGCGTTCCGGAATGACCATGCGCTCGAGCACCCGGAATTTCTCATACTTCGGCTGTGCTTCCAGCAGCTTCGAAAGCGAGCCGAGCACCTCGGTTACGCTCTGGATGAACTCCTTCTCCATGCCGTTGGATTGTTGCAGGCCGGTCAGGACGCGATCGACATAGTTGCTCATTTCACAGACACCTTTCCTTGATTCGATTGATTTCGGGCTTTGTCGTCAAGAATGCATTGTCCCGATAATAAGCATGGAATGTGCCAAATTGGTTATCACCGATCATTGCCAGACTCGCTGTTTGATGCATAATTAATTGAAAGAAAATGAAATATAAATATCAATGTCTTGCTCCGTCTGATCGCGATAAAAAGGCGAAAATGGAATAAAATTTCAAATATGTAATCTTGATTATATAAGATTCCATATTTGTAATTAATGTGAAAAAACAAAGCATTGCCGAGGGATGGCGAATGCTTGTTGGTTTACGATTGCGTTTTTGTTATTTCCTGGCCCGGGTCAGCTCCCGGAGCAGATTCTCGTAGCGTCGCAGCCGTTCGGTGTCGCCGACGGCGCGACAGGCGTGGACGAGATTGCCGAGGTACTGGGGATCGGCGGGAGCCAGGCGGTGCGCCTCTTCGAAATAACGGAGCGCTTCGGTCGGCCTGCCCAGCATGAAGGCGGTGGTGCCCATGCCGTTGATTGCCGGAAGGTAGTCGGGCGCGAGGCGGACGGCGGAAGCGAACTCCCGTTGCGCCTCCTCGAGCTTGCCCTGTTTCTGGAGGAACAGCCCGTAGTTGAAATGAAGGTCGGGAACCTCCGGGAACGCCGCCAGCGCTTCGCGGTACGCCGCGTCCGCTTCGGCCTGGCGCGCCGGGTTGAGCGCGAGCAGATTGGCGAGGTTCATCCGCGCCTCTGGCTTGGCGGGTTCGGCTTCGGCGGCGCTGCGGAAGCGGCTTTCGGCTTCCGCGAACTCTCCCGAGCGGGCCGCGATGTTGCCGAGCAGGTTTTCAAACCGGCCCGGCGCGTCGATGTTCTGCGCGGCGAACTCCAGCAGTTTTTTCGCGTATCCGTACTCGCCCTTCCGGAAGGCGGCTTCGCCGACAAGCGAGGCCGCTTCGTCGTCGCCCCGGACCGGCAGCAGCAGCGGGACCGACACGGCGGCCAGCACCACCGGCAGCGGGAACCATTTCTTCCAGTTGAGGTTGGCGATTCCGAGCGCGGCGAAGAAGAGCACCGCGGGGATCATCGCCGTCCGGTAACGCCCGGAGACGACGGTCAGCGCCTGCGCCGCCCACATCGAGAACAGCAGCAAAGCGAACCATGCGCCGGAGTCCAGCCGTTTGCGAAGCACGAGATAAAGCCCGTACCAGGAGAGCGCGAAGAGCGGGAGCGTGAGAAACATGCCGCAGAAGATGACGCCGGTCTCCCGCACTAGCCGGTCGGGGTCGGCCCCCGAGATCAGTTCGCGCGGACTCCACACCATAATCGCTTTGCGCAGATCGCGCGCGAGCGTCCGGACCGGGGTCTTTTTGATGGATTCCAGACTTCGGCCGAGCCAGACGCGGTCTTCGGTGACGCCGCGTTCCTTCGCCTCGATGGCGGCGGCGCGATGCGTCTCGTCCCACACGCGGCCGGGGCGGAGATAACAGCCGCCGGTCGCTTCGGAGTTGTTGCCGAGCCAGAAATTGAACGCCCCGCCCGATTGGATCAGCACCGGGTGCCCGGCGCGTGAGCTGTTGACGATGGCGACCGGGGCGATGCATAGAACGATTCCCGCCGCGACCGCCGCCGCGTTGAGCGGAGCGCGGCGATAGAGCAGCCACGCCGCCAGTGCCGCACCGAAGACAAGGGTGAGCGGGTGGGTGATCGCCGCCAGCCCGGCGCAGACTCCGGCTCCGGCGAAGAGCGCCGCGGCCTTGCCCCGCTTGCCGGTTCGCCCGGCGGCGGAGAACAGGGCGAAACATCCCGCGAGGATCGGGACGAGGATCGACTCGGAGATCAGCTGCGACTGGTGGAAGAGCGGGACCGGGTAGAGCATGGCCAGCGCCAGGAAGCCCCAGCTCGTTTTGCCGGAGACTCCCGGTGTCCGGCGCAGGGAAAAGTAGAAGAGGAGCCAGCCGCCGAAATTGAGCGCGAGCTGGAGGACGCGCACCGCCGGAATCGACCCGCCGCAGATCAACAGCATTCCGGCCAGCACCCAGCTGTAAAGCGGAGCATGATGGGGTTCCCCGGGCGGGAAAAAGTGCCCGTTCAGAATTTCGACTGCGCGTTCGAAATATTCCTGGACATCGGGGCCGATGGCCGCGTCGAAGAGCAGCGACTGCCGGAATTGCAGAAGATAAACAGCCCGCAGCAGGATGCCTGCCGCGACAAGCACCCCGAGTCCCCACCGCTCCGGATGGTTCCGGATCGAGGCGGCGAGACGGTCGAATCCGTTACCTGGGCGGGAAGTCGAACTCATTTTCGAACAGGTCGCCGATGCGCTGGATCGCTTTCTCTTCGTCGGGACCTTCCGCCTTGAGTACCGCTTTGGTTCCGACGGTGAGCCCCAGCGAGATCAGCGTCAGGATGCTGTTGAGCTCGGTTTCCTGCCCGTCGCTGGTTTCCACGCAGAAGGTGTGGTACGGAAATTCCTTGTTGATGGTATTGAGAATCACGCTCGAAGGACGGCAGTGGATGCCAGCCTTGTTCCTCACCGTGAAAACACGTTCCTTCATTGCCGACCTTTCCGTAAAGTTGGACATTGCTTTGTTTTCAACAGAAAATAGCCCGTCTTCGCGGCGAATGCAAATGAAATCCGGAAAAAAACGGATTTGCGTCTCCGGAATGGCCGGGAAATCCGCGGGTCGAAGCGGTTTTTTCAGCCGGAGGGATGCTCCGGCGGGCGTGCCGAAGTCTTATGGGAAGAGCGAATGATTTCCATTGCTTGAAAAGTTTCTCTTTTTTTTGTCGTCTCTCTTGACAAAACGTTTTGATTGTGTCATAATATAGTCAGCAAGTCAAAACGTTTTTACTGTTGCGATTTGCCTGTTCCGGCACCAATTGACGCATAACAGCGCTTATGTGATGCCGG
>CAYSZM010000018.1:0-41183 GCA_964435365.1 uncultured Victivallis sp.
GGATGACCGGCCAGACGAATTTCGCACCGCCGTGGATGCATTTCGCCGCCTGGTTGCCTCCGGTTTTACCGTAGATGATCATGATCCGGTCGGACGGACATTTGCGGTACCAGGTGACCACCGAGATGAAAATCATCAGCAGTACGAAGCCGGCGAGTGCGGCGATGATCAGGGTTGGCATCATGGTGATAGAACTCCTTATATTCTGAACGGTTGAACATTCGAGCGGCTCCGGCGGACTACCGGCGGCGCTTTGGCTTCTTTTTATATCTTCCGCTTTTTTTGTCGAGATAGCGGGTCAGCAGATACCCGGCCAGGAGTCCGGCCGCGATTCCGCCTGCGAGCGGAGCCGCGTTCTGGAGACTTTTGACCAGAGTTGCTGCGAAAATCGGTATGAATGCCGTCATGGAACCTTGTCTTCGATCTTTAACTTTTAACTACGAGGACGCTGCCGTTGCCGAGGTCTTCCCGGATGACGATTGCCGTTCCGGTTTTCAGCTCGTCATCGGCGCGGGCTTCGATCTGCCGGGTGCAGCCGGGGAGTTTCACCGTCACCATTCCACCCGACGCGCGTCCGGCCGGAATCGAAAGGTAAACCGTGCCGCACTTGCCGATGAGATCGGCGGTGGTGATGTTGCCGGACTGCTGCATTTTGAGCAGCAGCGAAATCACCAGCGCGGTGAGGAACATCATCAGGAATCCGCAGCCGAAGGCGATGCCGAGGCCGCCCCAGCCGAGGTGTCCGAAAAAGTATCCGCCCCAACCGAAAAAGGTGATGAAGGCGACGATCGCTTTCAGTGAAAAGAAATTGAGTCCGGCGATGTCCTGCATGTCGTGCGCATCGACCGAGAAGTCCGCGAAGTCCGCACCGTCGGCATCGACGTCGGCGTGAAGCCCCGTCATGCTCATGATGAACTGGAGAATGAAAATGACCGACCCGACCACCGCGATGAAGAGGTAGATGTTTTCGGCGCCCGACAGAAAGTCGCCGATGCCTGACAGGAAATTGCCGCTGTTGGTCATAGTGAATGGACTCCTTTCGTTCGGGAGTGAATACTTAGCCGGATGTCACCGATTAAAGTGTATCACCGATTCCGCCGAATACAATATCTTTTTAGTTCGCGGAGGCGAAAAAAAGTCTTTTTTCAGACCGTTTCGCTCCAGCTCTTCTTGATTTTCCGCTTTTCCAGCGGGAGCGGCGTGAGGCGCAGGATGATCCAGACTCCGCCGACCAGCAGAAGAAACGCGATTCCGAAATAGAGCCGGTAACCGGGCAGGACGGAATTCGCCGGATTGATCCGGGTGCTGAGGTCGAGCAGCGTTCCGGCCAGCAGCATGCCGATGACGCCGGCTCCGGCGCCGTTGACCACCGAGAGGAACATGGAGCTGGCCACCCGCCGCTCCTCGGGCACCGTCTGCAGGAAATAGTGGGTGATCGCGTTCGAGGTGACCACAAAAGTCGCGCCTGCAAACACGAACGGCAGCAGCATGACAACCGGGTGGAACTCCGCCGGGGCGAACAACCAGACCGGGCCGATTGCCACCAGCAGGATGAAGGAGACCAGGATGGTCCTGCGCGGACCGATCGCGCTGGAGATCCGGGCGGAGATGAACGACGCACCCGCGCTCGCCCCGAACTGCGCCAGCGCGTAAAGCAGCGCGTGCGTGTCGCTGACCCCGTAGCCGCGTTTCAGCGCCAGCATCGAAACCGGGACCAGCATGATGATGCTGAGGTTGATCGCAAACCCCGCCGCCAGCAGCCGCAGCAGCGACTGATCGTGAAGGACTTTGCGGAATTCGCTGCCGATCGGTTTGCGGGCCGAATCGCGGATGCTCTCGGTTTCGTCGATCCGGTTGACGAAGCGGGAGGCGGTGAAGCCGAGCATGGAGCCGGCCACGACGATACCGGTCAACATGGCGAGGCTGTCGCGGATTTTGAGCAGCAGACTGATCGTCACCAGCGCCACCAGGCAGGTGATGTAAAAGAATCCGGTATTGACGCCGATCACCCGGCTGCGGTCCCTTTCGGTGGTGATATTGCCGACCAGCGGTTGCGACATCACCACGCCCGCCGCGCGGAATCCATAGAAGAAGAAGGCTCCGGCAAGCAGCAGCACAGTCGCCGTTTGCGGCATTCCCGAGATGCTGATGAGGGCGGAGAGCGCCACCAGGAGCGCCGCCGCATTGCGCGCCACCCAGAAGATCGACTGGCTTTTCGCCGCGCCGACCCGGGCGGTGACCACCTTGCCGAGCGGCAGCAGCAGGAAGCCGAAATAGATCATCGCGCCCAGCGTCGAAACGATGTAATCGGGGCAGCCGAGCCGGACGGCGAGCAGGATGAGCACGGTTTCGCCGAGGCACATATAGGACAGGCCGTTGATCAGGCTGAAAATGTGGTAATTTCGCTGCGACGACTCCAGTTGCGCCGGAGTGAGCGGGCCTTTGCAGATCATGATTTCCTTTCGGTCAGGCTGAGGCGTCTCCGGAGAGTTCGCGCAGATTCTGGTTTTCGGGCGGGGCGGAAGGCGTCGGCGGGTCGATCAGCCGGATACGCTTCCAGGCGCCGGAGCGCCAGCGCCAGACCAGCAAGGCGGCGTCCGTCACGATATAGAAGGTGATGAACACCCAGACTGTTTCGATGCCCGCGCCGAGCACGTAGATGAGCAGGACGGTTCCGGGGATCTGGATCAGCCACGAGGTTCCCATGCCGATCCAGAGCGGCACGGTGGTGTCGCCCGCTCCGCGCAGTCCGCCCATCACGATGAAGCGGACCGCGTCGAAAATATTGAAGACCGCGGCGATCCGCAGGATGGAGACGGCGTAGGCGGTCGCCCGCCCCATATCCACCCCGGCGGAACCGGCGCCGTTCGACCCGAAGAGGCGGATCAGGAATTCCGGGGCGACCCAGTAGAGGAGCCCCATCGACAGCGTCCAGACCATCAGTATCCGCATCGAGCGCCCGGCGATCCGGCCGGCGACCGGCAGGTCGTGTTTGCCGATGTAGCGGCCGGTCACCACGCTGGTCGCGTCCAGCAGCCCGAGCATCGGCATGTTGCCGAGCATGTTGATCGACAGTGCGATGCTGGTGGCGGCGAGTTCCGCGTTGCCCAGTTTGCCGATCATCATGACCACCACCGCGAACGCCGCGTTGCGCAGGAAGGTCTGGAATCCGGCGGGCATGCCGAAGCGGAGCAGCCGCATCAGGCAGGTGTCCACCGGTTTCCGGTAGCGGCGGGTGGGGAAGTCGCTCTGGCGCACCGAAAGGAACAGCGAGAGCGCCATGAGGAAGGTGCAGAGATTGGCGATTGAATTCGCCAGCCCGGCGCCGAGGATGCCCAGCGCCGGAATCCCCGCTCCGCCGAAAATCAGCAGATAGTTGAGCGGGATGCTGATGACGCAGCCGGTGATTTTGACCCCGGCCACCAGCGCGGTCTTGCCCTGTCCGGTGAAGAAGGCGAGGAAGGCCGTCTCCATGCAGGTCAGCCCGGCGCAGGGAGCCATCGCCACGAAGTAATCGACCTCATAGACGGCGATGGCCGGATCGTGCCCGTTGTGGGTGATGATCCAGTACCCCGCCGCCGGAAGTGCGAAGATGAGTCCGGCGGCGACCGCCGCGCCGAAGTAGAAGCCGTTCCACGCCGCCCGGACGCAGCCGATGCGGTCGTGGTTGCCGAAATACTGCGAGACGATGGTTGCCGTGAATCCGGTGGTGATGAGGAAGAACGACATCATCGTGAAGAACATCTGGCCGGCGGGCATGGCGGCGGCGATCTCCTCGGGGGAGCTGTGGGCGATGAACACCCGGTTGGTGACCATCATGACCGTATTGCTCGCGTTGAGCACGACGAGCGGCCAGGCGATCCGCCAGATTTCCCGGTAGCCGCCCGGCCCGGCGAATTCATCGCGGCCGAAGAGGGCGGCAAATGTTGCAATCAGTCGATTCGGCATTTTTCCAGTGTTGGGTCCGCGGCGGACGCAGGGTGTTTTCAATATAATATAGTTTCAGAATTCCGAAATGCTACGCCGTGCGGTTGAATTTCCGTTTTTTTATGGTATACTTGACATCGGGGCGAGACTTTCGCCCCGTTATGGAAAGAGAGGAATGATCGATGGAAAATCTGCTGCATATCGCTGCGTCGCCGCGGCTCGAACGCTCGCATTCGCGAAAACTCGCCGCCGAATTCATCGCCGCCTATATGGAGAATCACCCCGGCTGCCGCCTGGCCGAATTCAATGTCGGCGCCGTCGAGCAGACCCGTTTCGGAACGGCGGGGGCCGCCGCGAAATTCAAGTCGCTGCGCAATCAGGAGCTGACGGCTCCGGAGCGCCGGGAGTGGGAGGACGCCCGCGCCTGCTTCGAACAGTGGAAGGCGGCGGACCTGTTGATCGTCAGCACCCCGATGTGGAACTTCTCGATGCCGTACCACCTGAAGCAGTGGATCGACCACGTCATGCAGCCGGGCTGGAGTTTCGGCTACGATCCGGAAAAGGGGTATTCGCCGCTGCTGGCCGGGAAGAAGGCGGTTTTCATCTGCGCCTGCGGGAGCGTCTACGATACGCCGGAGGCGCAGGGCGTCGATTTCCTGCGCCCCTATCTGCGGACCTGGGCGGGATTCCACGGCCTCGATTTCCGCCTCGTTTCGGTCGAAGGGACCAATGCCGGGAGCGAGATTCTCGCCGCGAACGAAGCGGCGGCGCGGGCGAAACTCGCGGAACTTGCGCGCGGGTTCTGAATCGCGCTTGATTTCGTCGGGAAGCGTGCTACCTTATGAGCAATGTTCAACTTCCAGCAGGGAGGATTGTTTTATGAAAAGTCATGATGCGAAAAAAGAAGTCAAGAAAACTCCGGCGAAAAGCTTGAAAGAAAAGCGGGCCGAAAAGCGCGCCAAGCGCGATGAGTAGTTCCGGCACGTGAGACATGGGAGGAGGCAAAACGCCTCCTCTTTTGTTTTTCATGATTTGCGGGTGCCGTCAATTTCCGGTCAGGATCGCTTTCCGGAACAGCCCGGGGCATTTGCGGTCCGCGATGCCGTCGCCGAAGGCCATGTAATAACGCTTCTCCCCCGGATCTTCGTCGTTGACGCAGAGGGCGAATCCGAAGACCGTACCTTCACGGAGCCTGAGCGGGGCGATCGCTTCCCGCGGAATCGCAATCCGGTAGGTGGTGCTGTGCGCCGTTTCCGAGCGGGTGACGATCTGGCGGATATCGCTGCGCGCACCCGGCGTCAGGAACGGCGGGGCCTGATGGCTCCAGGCGCTCCTGCCGGCGGCGAAGGCGAATTCGTGGTCGTCCGAATCATAGGCGAGACCGCCGTCGGCGTTGTTGAAGGAGTCGATGCCGATTTGCAGGGAGTCTCCGCGCCAGGAATCGCAGTCCGAGTGGGTGTTGGTGTGCGCGTCGTCCCGGACTTCGCTGAAGATGTAGAAATTTTTCTCATCCCACCCGAGGAGCGTGCGGTGCGAGAGGTCTCCCGGGCCGTTCCACGGAATGCCGGGGTCGGGCGGAAACACGTCGCCGCGTTCCTTCTGGGCGATTTCGCCGGGGCGGTTGAGGAAATCGAAGGTCGCCAGGTCGTCCACCCTGAGACGCCGGACTTCCAGCATCGGCGGCAGGGTGATGTCCTCTTCAAATGGTTTGCCGTCTTCGCTGCGCATGGCCAGCCGGAGCGTTCCGCGGGCCGGGTGCCCGACGGTGAGCGTTTCGGAGGACTGGCGCGGAACGGTCACCGTGCCGCTGCGGTAAAACGGATCGATCGAAATTGTCCCCGTCCAGTCCCGGAAACTGCGGTTGCGGAGCACCAGCCTGAGGGTTTCGCCGTCGCGCAGGTATCCCCGCGCAGTGAGCGGCGGACGTGATGCGATTGCGGCCTGCAGCGCGGGCAACACCGTCTTGCTTTCATTTTCAGAGAGATAAAGAGGGGTCCCGGTGATCGCGGCTTTTTTCAGCGGAGTTCCGTAGATCGAGCGGAATCCGGAGTCGGCCGGCAGGGCGTCCAGCGCGAGCGGTTCGGCATCGTCGTCGGCGTTCCAGACGGCGTAGGAGACGCGGTTGTCTTTGCGCCAGCGAAGGATTTTGATGTCGCCGTCGAGGATCATTTCCGCTTCTTCGGCGAAGTCGATTTCATGTGCCGCCTGCGCATAGGCGGCGACGGCGGGCAGCGGACGGATGCCGTTCTCGGTCCGCCAGATTCCGTATCGGTAGGGGCCCGCTTCCCGGTGGTCCAGCCCGAGGAACCAGATGAGATACCGGCATTCCGGATAGCTCCGCGCGATCAGGAACATCCGGGCGAGATAAGCGGCCATGCGATGGGCGGCGGGGGCGTCGAAGGGAATCGTCTCCTCCAGCGAATACCCCAGCTCCCCGATCAGGAACTCCTTGCCGTATTGACGGGCGAGTCTGTGCTGGTAACGCAGCGTGGAGACGAATTTCCCCTTTTCCGGCGACGCGACATAACGGCCGTCAGTGCCGAAGATGCGGGGCGAACAATAGGGGTGCGGGGCGGCGATGTCGAAAGAATCGTGCGCGTTCCGGTAGACCGCTTCGTAGAAGTCCCCGCCGCCGCCGGAGGCGTCCACCAGGAGTTTGATTCCGTACTTGCGGGCGATCGGTGCGGCGGTTTTCAGCAGTTCGCAATAGTATCCCGCGCCGTCCGGCATATTGCGGAACTGGAGGTCCGGTTCATTGATGAAATCGATGAATTCGGCTTTGCCGCCGAGTTGGCGGAAGAAATGTTCCAGATAGACCGCGGCCTTGTCGAGGTCGGCCTTGCGGCTGCCGGGGCGGAATCCCCACGGCGGGATGTTGCCTGGCGTGAACTCCTTGTTGAGCGTCGGGTGCCAGATGACTCCGGCGGGAGGAGTGAGCGGGAATTCTCGGAACTCCCCTTCGCGCACCTCCATCGCCTTCCACGGATTGAGGTTGGTTCGCACGTGCGATACTCCGATCCGGCGGAGAATGCCGTTCGGCAGCGGGCTGTCCTGCATCCCGAAAAAGCCGGGGCGGAGCTCTTTTGCGAACGGCTGCGTGACCACGAAGGGAGCGGCGGATTTTTTAAGCGTCCTGCCTGTCTGGTCGAGAACTTCCACCTGGGCGGGGTAGTAGCCCGGCGCGGCGGCCTCGGGAAGTTCGACCGCCGCCCTGCCGGTCTCGCCCGGTTTCAGTTGAAACGGGACATCGCGCGTCAGGCCGGGGAAGGATACCCGGAGCGTGAAGGCGTTGTTTTCCGTTTCGGCATTGAACAGGTTCACCGTCAGTTTCGGAATTTCCGGTGTGTAAACGACTTCGCCCGGCGCGTTCACCGTCGGACGGATGCTGAAGGATTCGGCGGGGCGGTAGGGGGTGGCCGCCGCACCCTCCTCAAGCTGAATCGCGTCGATGCGGAAGACGGCTTCGCCGCGCGGCAGGAACGCCGGAAAGAGCGCGGTCCCCGTCCGGTCCGTCCGGATGGAGCAGGAATAACGTTTCCACTCGCCGGAGAGCCGGAACCGGGTGTTCCCGTACTGTTTCCAGTTGGTGGCGTCGATCATGGCGAATTCAATCTCTCCGTCGCCCGAAACGCGCCGGGCGTAAAAACTGGCCGTGTAGTCGGTGTCTTTCTTGACCGTATAGATCCAGAGTCCCTGTACCCAGGAGACGGCGGAGTCGATTTCCAGCGACGATTTTCCTTCCGCCGCGTCGCCTGTGACCGTGCGGATCGGATTCTCCGTGCGGTAATAGCGGAAATTCTGGGTCCCGGTTTCGAACCCGGTGTCTTCCTTGAAGAGGTTTCCGGCGGCCAGGCAGCCGGGAACGGCGAGGAGCAGTGCCAGCAGATATCGCATCATTCGGTCTCCCATTTGAGATCGTCGATCAGGAAGACCGCGGGCTGGTCCGAGACGATTCCGTAAAAGGTGATCTGGTAAACCGCGCCCGGTTTGAACGGATATTTCCCGCCGCGCTCCGGACCGGAGCCGTATTTCATTTCATCGAGCCGGATCGTCACTTTCTGCCAGTCGTTCCCGTTGGTCCTGATCCGGGCGACGCCGGCGGTGCCGCTTTTGCCGTAGCGCTTTTCGGTTTCCGCGAGCGCGAGCGACTCCGGCGGCGCGCCGGAAACCGGCTTGATCAGAAAGGAGACTGCCGTCGCCTTTTCCGGCAGTACCGGCGCAAGGTGGTAAAGGATGCCCCGGTAGCGTTTGCAGCCGTTGAGCGTCACCTTCAGCGCGGCCTCGCCGCTGATGGCCTCCTCGGTATCGATGGAGAGGACGGGGGCGGCGCTTTCGGCGTCCTTGTAGCCCTGCCAGCCTCGGAATTCGCGGTTCTCGAAATCGGCGATGGCAACCGTCGCGGCGCCGGCAGCCAGGAAGCCGCCCGTCAGAATGATAATCAGGAGCCGTTTCATCGCTGAATCACCCAGGAATAGGCGGAGTAATTGCCGGATTGCGGATTGGTCCGTTTGGCGGGGATATTCGTCATGGCGGCGGACCCGTCGCAGAACAGCATCGACAGCCGCCGGTTGTGGTACATTCCGCCGAATGAATTGCTGAAAGGGTCGTCACATTTGTTGGCGAATCCTTCGATATCGTTGCGCACCATGCTGATCAGCGAAGGCTGCGTGCAGTAGAGCAGCGCGACGCCGCTGCCCTGCATCCGGGTCAGCCGGGCCGTTTGATGGGGGCCGGAGTTCGAGGCGTATTCCAGATACGCCTCGCTTTTCTGGTGAAGTTCGTTCGTGGCCAGAGAGGTGTAGCTGTATGTGCAGCTCCATGACGTGATCGCGGTCGTCGTTTTGGCCAGCGCCGAGGGGCAGACCAGCGGATTGGTGCGCGGCTTCTTGAGCGCGGAGCCGCCGAGATAGCTGATCAGGTTGCAGCTGATTTCCGGACGGATGGTGATCATATCGTAACTTCTTCCGGCGGAATTGGGATTGCCGACCGGCGTCGGCAGGAAGTCCCGGTAATCGGCGGCGTAAAGATTGAGCGCGGCGCCGGTCTGCTTCAGATTGCTGGTGCAGGCGATCCCCCGTGCCTGTTCCCGCGACCGGTTCAGCGCGGGCAGCAGCATGGCGGCCAGGATGGCGATGATCGCAATTACCACCAGAAGTTCGATCAATGTGAATTGCGGATAAGAGGCCGTGGCGGATTTTCGGGCAGGTCGGATGGGCATTTTCATCTCCTTATTTATGGTTCCGGTAGAATGGATGTTTTGTTGGGTCCGGGGGAATGACGGCAGGCGGCCTTTCGGTTGTTCGGGGGATCTTCAGCGCAGGATGTCGTCCGACGGCGAGATCAGGATGTTGACGGTTTTGTTTGCAAGAGTTCCGGTTTTCCAGCGGTCGAGCAGTTTCATGGATTCGTTCAGCACGTCTTCGACCCGGAAAAAGGTGTAATCAACTCCCGCCACACGCGGACGCACGATGGGCATATTGGCGTGGCTGACGATTTTGACCTGCTCGCCGGGAATGATGCGCAACCGGCTGAAGGTGTTCATCACCAGCGGCAGGAAGTTTTCGTTCTGGACGATCAATCCGTCCGGAACCGTGTTCCCGGCGGGCGAAAAGAGCAGTTCGAGCAGATTGTCATAGAACAGTGTCCGGGTCCGGTTTCTGTTCATGCCGAGAATCCACCGGCGCGGGCAGTTGACGCCGCTCTGTTCCGCGATGTCCATGATGGCGAGGCTCTTGGCGATGCTCGTGTTGTCGTTGAGAAGAACCGCGATGTTTTTGCAGCCGTTCGCCGTGAGGTGCGCCAGTTGTTTGCGGAACATCTCCACCAGGTCGAATTCGATGTCCGGGCTGTTGTGCGGCATATCTTCGCGTTTCAGCGAAATCACCACATTGGGGAAATCCTCCAACCGGCGCTGGAGTTCGAGCGGCGGGGCGACCATCAGATTGACCGCTCCGGCCAGCAGGCCCCGACGGGCGTCGGAGCAGAACCGCTCCCATTCGTCCATCTCCGGCGTCGCCGGCGGGCCGACGTGGTAGTATTGAAAGGAAAATTCGGGATGTTCCCCGGTCCATTCTTCGACGACCTGCTTGAAAGCCACGATCAGGGAGTCCGTCTCTTCCAGAATTTTGTCGGCCTTGATCGGCAGCAGCACCGCGAAGTGACAGAGATGGGGCGGGTTCGACGTGACGCATACCCCTTTCATCCCTTTCGACTCCAAGAAGTTCCACTCCGAAAGCTGATTGATGCATTTCTGGAAGGCGCTGACCGAAACCGAATATTCCCGCAATAGGTCCGGGCGGTTCGGTAATTTCTCGCCCGGCTTGAATTCGCCGTCGACGATTCTGGATTTCAGATGTTCCAGGATTTCCGGTGTCTTCATGAATATTTCTCTTTTTATTGTTTGTTTTCGAAATATTATGGATCAAAAGAGAAAGAATGTCAATAGAAGAAACGAAAAAAATGTGACTTTTTTGAAAATGGCAGGCTGTTATTCGCCGATTCTGGCGAGGATGGCGGTCACCGCGAATTCGGTGCGCATGATCCGGGGGCCGAAGCTCATCGGCGTCACGCCGTGGGCGGCGAGCAAGCCGATTTCGTAGTCGGTGAAGCCCCCCTCGGGGCCGATCACCAGCGTGGTTTCTCCGGAGAGCCGGTGCGGGAGCTGCCGCTCGGCGGCGGGGTGCCCGGCGACGGCGAAACTCCCCGCCGCGATTCCCGGCAGCTCGTCTTCGACGAACGGCTTGAAGCGGCGGCGGAATTCCACCTGCGGCGGCACGGTGTCCCCTGCCTGTTCCAGCGCCAGAAAAATCTGTTCCCGAACGCTTTCCGGTTCGATGAGCGGGGTGGACCAGTAGCTCTTGTCCACCTTCCAGCTTTCGAGGAAGATCAGCCGCCGGGCCCCCATCACCGTGGCGGTGTGCAGCACCTTGAGGAACGTCTTCGGCCGCGGCAGCGCCGCGATCAGCGTCACCGGCAGTTTGGGCGGCGGCGCGCTGTCGAGCGTGACGGCGAGTTCCGCCGCCTCCGCATCGATGGCGAGCACTTCCGCCGTCCCGGTCTTCCCGTTGAGGAGTCCGGCTTTGCAGCGTTTGCCGACTTCCGCCCGGATCACCTCGACCAGCTGCCGGTGGCGGCGGCCGGAGACGCGCACGCGCGATTCCGAGAGGAAATCGGCTTCTTCCAGCAGCAGCAGGTTCATTCTGATCTTTCCCGTGTCAGGAGACTACGATCTGACTTTGCAGTTTGACCGATTCGCGCAGGTCGCCGACCAGAATGCCGCCGACGAGCTGTCCGCCTGCATCGTAATAGAGTTTGCGGAAGGTTCCGGCGGCGGGGTCCTGCTGTGTCTCGACGCGGGCGCCTTCGAGTTTGCCCGCCGAGAATATCTTGACTCCGAACACCGAGAGCCGGGCCGGATACGCTTGCGGCACAAACGGTTCCGGCTGGCCGCACATGCTCCGGCCCGCCGTCGCGCCCATCATCCGGGCGGCTTCGTAGAGGCCGTAGGAGGAGCCTTCGACCTCGGCGCAGTCGCCCGCCGCGAACACGTCGGCGACCCCGGTTTTCATGAAGCGGTCGGTGACGATGCCGTGGCGGCAGGGAATGCCCGCCGCCGCCGCTTCCGCGATATTGGCGCGGGCGCCCGCCGAGACCATGACCAGCTCCGCCGGAATGGTCTCTTTCCCCAGTTCGACGCCGGTCACCTTGCCCGCGTCTCCGGCGATGCGGCTGACGCAATGGCCGAAGCGCAGCGAGAGGTTCGGCACCTTCTCCAGCATCGTCTGGACGTAAGCGGCGGCTTCGGCGTCGAGGTTGCGGGGCAGCAGGATCGGGCATCCTTCGATGACGGTCGTCTCGCAGCCGCGGTTGAGCAGGCTCTGGGCGAGTTCCAGCCCGAGCAGCCCGCCGCCGATGATGACCGCGTGTTTCACTCCGGCGTCGAGCCGGGCGCGCAGCTGTTCGAGATCGGCGTATTCGCGCAGCGACATCACGCCGTCGAGCTCCATTCCCGGCACCGGCGGCAGAAAACAGTGCGCTCCGGTGGCCAGGAGGAGCTTGTCGTAGCTCTCCGCCTCGCCGTTTTTAAAGACCAGCCGCTTGTTGGCCGTATCGAGGAGTTCGAGCGTCCGTGAGAGTTCGAGGCGGATGTTCTGCTCCGCGTAGAACGCCTGCGGCTTGATCAGGAACTGCGTGTCGGAGAGCTCTTCCGCCGCCATCCGCGACAGGGCGGGGCGACGGTAGGGGGGCACCGACTCGCGGCTGAATACGGCGATCTCCGCCCCCGGGGAAAGCTCCCGCGCGGTGCGTGCCGCCTCGAATGCGGCGATTCCGCCGCCGATGATCGCTATTTTCATGGAAAAAACCTCCGTCACTCGTTTGCAAAACAAAACTCATGCCCATAAATTACTTTGATCGGAGTGTCAAGTCAAATGGAACGGTTGCATTTTTTCAGCGATTCTCTCGCCCGGAAATACGGGAAAAAACTTTATCGGATCGGCATCGACCTCGCGCTGGGCTGTCCCAACCGCGCGGACCGCTTCGGACCCGGCTGCGTCTTCTGCGCCGAGGACGGCAACCGCGCCCGCCACCTGTCGCGTCATCTCGACCTCAAAAAACAGGTCGCCGCCGGAATCGCCTTCGCGTCGGAACGCTACGGGGCGACGCCGCCTTTTATCGCCTACTTTCAGGCGTTCACCTCGACCAATGCCCCGGTGGAGAGGCTGCGTGAACTCTACCGCGAGGTGCTGGAATCCGCGCCGTTCGCGGTGGTGATCGTCGGCACCCGGCCGGATGCGCTGCCGCCGGAGACGGTCGCGTTTCTCGCCGAGCTCGCAAAGCGCTACGAGGTCTGGGTGGAGCTCGGCGTCCAGTCGGCGCACGATTCCACGCTGGAGCTGATCCGGCGCGGGCACGATTTCGCCGCCGTCGAACGGGCGGCGCGCGCGCTCGCCTCCGCCGGAATCCGGGTCGGCTGCCATGTCATCGCCGGGCTGCCGGGCGAGGACCGCGCCATGTTCGTCGAAACCGCCCGCCGGGTGGCCGCGCTGCCGTTCTCGGCGGTGAAACTCCATCCGCTGCTGACGCTCAAGGGGACCGCGCTCGCTTCGCCGGACTTCCCTGTGAAACCTTTACCGCTCAACGAGTACGAGTATGCCGACTGGGCCGCGGCGTTTTTGCGCGAACTCCCCGAATCGTGGGAGATCATGCGGCTCACCGCCGAGGCGGAGCCGGAGCAGCTGATCGCGCCGAAGTGGTGGATGGCGAAAGGCCAGTTTCTCGAATTCTTCCGCGAAAAATTCGAACACGGCGGGGAAGGGGAGGCGTTCGAACGGGTTCCCACCGCCGACGGTTCGGCGACGCTCTATCACCCTGAATTCCGCCAGAACTTCCACAGCCGGGCCGGAGCGGCGAGCGAGGCGGAGAAGAAATTCGTTCTCCCGGCGCGACTGCGGGAACGGCTCGCCGCCGGAAAGCCGGTGCGGCTGCTCGACGTCGGGTTCGGACTTGGCGTCAACTGCGCGGCCGCGCTGCGCTGCGGCGGGAACCTGGAAGTGATTACGCTTGAATACGATCCGCGCGTGCTCTCGGCGGCGCGGAGGCTTTATCCGGAGGATAGCCTCGAATCCCGGCTGATCGGGACGCTGGAGTCCGGAAGCGAATTCCGGGAGGGCAACTGCCGCGCCCGGCTGATTCCCGGCGACGCCCGCGACGCGGTCCGCAAGCTGGAGCCGGGGAGTTTCGACGTGATTTTTCAGGACGGCTTTTCGCCGGACTGCAACCCCGAACTGTGGAGTTACGATTTCGTCCGGGCGCTGGCGAAGCTGCTCAAACGCGACGGCGTCATGGTCAGCTATTCGAGCGCCTATCCGTACCGCGGCGCGCTGCTGCGCGCGGGGCTGGCGGTGGGCGAGTCGGAGCCGTTCGGGCGGAAGCGCGGCGGAACCGTCGCCGCCTTCGACCCGGCGCTGCTGCCCGTTCCGCTGCCGGAAAAGGAGCGCGGCATCGTGCTCTCTTCGACGGCGGGCGTGCCCTACCGCGACCCCGGCCTCGCCGGGAGCCGCAAAGAACTTTTCAACCGTCGCGAAGCGTTGGTGACGCGCCTCCGCCGCCGCGGTGTCCCTAAATGGTATCAATCGAGAGGACCCGGGAAATGACGCTCTTTCTTTCACACCGAGGCGAGTCGGATGACGCGCCGGAAAACACGCTGGTCGCATTTTGCCTTGCCATGCAGCGCGATTCCGACGGCATCGAGCTTGACATCCGCCTGACCGCCGACCGGCAGGTGGTCTGCGTCCATGACGAGACGCTCGAGCGTGTCGCCGGCGCGCCGCTGGCGGTCGAATCCTCCACCTTTGAAGAGCTGCGGAGCTGCTGGCCGGTGCCGCTGCTCGGGAAGGCGCTGGCCGTGCTGCTTCCCGGCAAGATGATGCAGATCGAGCTCAAGGGGACGCCGGAAACGGTTCCCTCTCTCAAAGCCGTGCTCGATGAGTGGAAGGGGGACCGCGGCCGGCTGGTGCTGAGTTCGTTTGAGCCGGAGACGATTCGTTGCGCCTCCGAGGCGTTCCCCGACCTTCCGCGCGTTTTGCTGATCGATCTTGAGCGGCATTTCGGCCGCTTCCCGGACGCCGCGGAGACCGCCGCATTGATGCGCGAATCCGGCTGCACCGGCGTCAGCTTCAAGGCGACGGAGTCCGCCGGGCCGGAGTTCGTCAAGTCGCTGCACGACGCCGGGATGCGGGTGGTGGTCTGGGGCGTCTCCTCCGACGCGCTCGGGCTGCGGATGGCCGAGGCGGGCGTCGATGCCTTGACCTGCAACCACGCTGTCGCCCTGCGCGAAAAGTGGCGGAGCCTCAGCGGCGCTCGACGCGGTTGATGACCAGCTCCTGCCACTCCGGGGCGAGCGAGGCGAAACGGGCCGACCAGCCGGAGATGCGGACGGCCAGGTTCGGGAAGCGGTCCGGCTCCCTCTGCGCCTGCCGCAGGATGGCCGGGTCGAGCACATCCACTTGAAGATACCAGCCGCCCAGCTCGATGAAACTTTTGAGCAGCGCGGCCAGCAGTTCGACCCGGCGCGGATTGCGGCGGAAGGCGCTGTCCAGCGTCAGGTCCAGCGGGCAGCCGTTCGGGGTCCGGGTGAAATCCATTTTGCAATAGCTTTTGACCACCGCCGTGACGCCCGCGAAATCGGTTCCGGGCGTCGGGCTGAGGTTGGGGGCGAGGTATTCGCCCGCCCGTTTGCCGAACGCGGTCGCCCGGCGGAACGGCGCGAACTGGATCTCGCGGCCGAAGGTGCTGACTCCCGCCGGATGGAGGACGCCTGAGGTTTCGCGGAGTTTCTCCGCGATCGACGCATAGCTGTCGAACACCCGGTGCAGCATGGCGTCGGCCGCCGCGTCGTCGTTGCCGTAGAGCGGAATTTCGCGTTGAATCCGTTTTTTCAGTCCGTCGTTCTCTGCCCAATTCCGTTCCAATACATTCAAAAGTTCGGATAGGGAGAGTTGCCCTTCGTCGTAGACGAGCCGTTTGATGACGGTGAGCGAATTCGCCACGTCGGGCAGGCCGCCGGCGTGGAGCGCTTTTACCGTGTAGCGCGAACCGCGGTTCATGTAGCTGCGGCCGGAGTTGCGGCAGCTCGGCATCAGCAGCGAAATCACCGTGCCGGGCTGGGCGGAGTCGTCCGAGAAAGCGTCGGCCGAACCGAGGGCGAGTTCCCGGCAGCGCGCTTCGAGATTTGCAGCCCACGCCTCGTACAGCGCTTCGAAATTCGGGTGGTCGGCGCTCCACAGCGCCTCCTGGAAGGGGAGGAGCGCGTCGAAGGGAAGGTAACTGAAACTGGTCTTGCCGGGGATGATCGCCTCCCAGCAGCCGTCGTTGGTGAATTCGACCGCGTCCTCGCGGGGAATGCCGAAGCGCTCCAGCCCGGCGATCACCACGTCCTCCTGATAGATCGACACGATGCCGCCGCCGAGAAGCTGGATCGCGGCGATCCGTTTCAACAGTTCCGGACTGGTCCGCGGACCGGTGCGCACCGCGATCGGGTAGTCGCTGATGTGGAGCTCCTCCACCACGTCGAGCACCAGATGGGTCACTTCGTTCTCCAGAATCGAGCCGTCCGGCAGGAGTCCGCCGAGGATGACGTTCTGATAATGCTGCGCGTCGCCGGAACCCGGTTGAAGCGGGTTGCCCGTGGCCGGGCCGTAACACCATTCGGTGCCTTTGATCCAGAAGTGGGCGACCAGTTCGCGCGCTTCGTCGCGGGTGATGACGTTGCGTTCGAGGTCGCGCTTGAGGTAATCGCCGAGAATCCGGTCGAACCGCCCGAGTCCGGACCAGTTGCCGCACAGCCGCTGGAATTCGTAGAAGCTCCAGAAGGATTGCAGCGCGTCGGTGAAATTCTCCGGCGGATGTTCGGGCACCCGGCGGAGCCGTGCGGCGAGTTCGCCGCAGCCGAGTTTGTCCAACGCTTCCGCTTGGCGGCCCGTCCAGATGCGCATGGCGGCAACCACGTCGAGCAGCGCGGCGTGAAACGGCGTGCCGCCCTGCCGCAGTTCGCGTTCCAGCCCGGAGAGCCCGAGGCGGATCGCGTCGCCGAAATCGGCGGTGGTGTGGCTGATCGACCGGAACGGACTTCCCGGCACCTGATGGCGGATCGCGTCGAGAAACGGCGCGCTCCCGGCCAGCAGTTCACCCGGATTGAGTTCGAGCGGAGCCTGTTCGGCGATCATGACGGCGTGCTTCCCGAGTGCGGCGAACGGGTCCATCCCGGCGGATTCGCACCGGAACGCGGCGGGCCGGTTGCGGTCTCGGAACGTTCCGCCGAGGTAGTCGGCGGCCAGTTTACGGGTCTCCGGCGACAGCCGCCGGACCGGGGTGTCTCCCACGGATTGAACTCCTTGAGCATGACCGGTGTCTCCTTTTGTGATATGATATAGTATAGCGCAAAAAGAGGAAATTCGGAATTCGCCGGAATCCAAAGAGATACGGATTTGTCCATAACATTTGATTTTTCCGCATTCCATCTTTATATTATCGTATCATGCTGAAACTGGAAACACTGTTTTACGGCGAATTCGAGAAGCGCGATGCGAGCCGTCACGACAAGACGGTTCCCTACTACATTTTCGCCGTCGCAACCGAGGGGCGGTACGAACTCTTCGCGGGCGAGGAGTACGCCGACTGCGGGGAAGGGGAGGCGTTTTTCACCGCGCCCAATGTTCCGCTGCGCATTTTTCACCACCCGAATCCGGATTCCGGGCGGATGCACGTCCGCTATCTGCATTTCCGGCTGTTCGACGGGCGCGGGCTGGACCCCTTCGCTTTCCGGCGGGTTCCGCTGCGGATCGACAGGGAGACGGCGGCGCGGATCGACCGCCACGTGGCGGAGCTCTGCCGGCTCCCGAAAGAGAAGGGGACACAGGAGAAGATCCGGGAGATGCGCGAGGCGTTCGCCGCCATCTCCATTCTCGAAACGCTGCTCGACCCCGCCGACCCGAACCTTCCCGACTTTCCGCCCTGGCTGCTGGAGTGTCTGGAGCGCATCGCGCGGGCGAAGGGGTCTCCGGTCGCCCCGGCCGAACTTTACCGGCGGGCGGGGCTGTCGCGTTCCGGGTTTTACCGCAAGTTCCGCGAGTTCACCGGGATGAGCCCGGCTCAATATCTGCTCCACGCGCGGATCGACTACGCCGCCGGGCTCCTGGTCCGCCGCCCCGAACTGTCGGTGAAAGAGATTTCCGTCCTCTGCGGCTGGCGGAACCCCTATCACTTCGGCAGCGCCTTTCGGAAGGTGATGAACGCCTCGCCCGGTTATTACCGGACCCACCCCTTCGGCGGCTGATCCGGCGCGGTAGCCGAACGGTACTGGCTCGGCGGAGAACTCCGGCGAACGTCGTTCCGGCATTTGACAAGCACTTTTCAGCATGCTATTGTTTAAAAATACGGAAATTTTCGGCGTTATTTTGCCATCCACTTTGACGGAGCGTTTTTGCCATGCCAAGCACTGTGAACGGAATCGGAACCTGGTATTACGGGAAGAAAAACATCAAGCTCGATAGCTTCTGCTGCGAATCCTGCGGCAAGGACGGAGTGTTCAAATCTTACGATACCACTCTCTATTTCGTCTTTCTGTTCATTCCGTTGATTCCGCTCAAGAAATTGCGCGTCCTCTACGAGTGCCCCGCCTGCAAGCGGCACCGCGTGATTTCGCTCAAGGAGTGGAAGAGATGCAAGGCGCAGGATCTGGAAGAGGCGTTCGGCAAGCTGAACGAATTCCCCGGCGACGAAGAGAAGGCCGAGGAGGCGATTTCCGTCGCTGCGAGCTATCAGGATTACGACGCTTTCCTGCCGGTGGCGGAAGCAGCCGGGAAAAAATTTGCCGAAAGCCCGAAAATCCTCTGCCGTCTGGGGTGCGCCCTTCTGTCGCTTAACAAGTTCGAACAGGCGGAACGCTTGCTGAAGCAGTCGCTGAAACGGAAAGAAGACAACGATGTTCGTGAAATCCTCGCCGATGTCCTGATCCGGCAGGGCAAGACCGACGAGGCGGCGCATTTTCTCAAGCACATCGTCAGGCAGGAGATTCCGGACCGGGTCGGCTGTCTTGTTCAGCTGGTCAAGGCGTACCAGTGCCAGGGGGAGCACGGCAAGGCTCTGGCGACGCTTGACGAGTGCGTTCTGATTCTGCCTTCGATTGTCGACGTCAAAGAGTTCAAGGCGCTTAAAAAGTTGTCCGGGAAAAATTTGAACAGTTTCAAGAAGATCCGGAATCACGCGATCCCCGCCGTTGCCTCCGGGCCAGGGAGGGCGGAGCGGGATGTTTCCGGTTTTCTGGCGAAACTGCCGGGACCGCTTCTGTTGCTTGCCGTCTTTGCCGTCTACCTCGGCTGCTGCATCTATCAGTACAGCCATCAGGAGATGTATCTGGTGAGCGGGTTGAATCGGGCTTACCGCTTTACGCTGAATGGGAAAGAGTATACGCTGCAACCGTTTGTGCGGCGGCGGGTCCCGAAACCGGCGGGCAAACTCACGCTGGAATCCGCCGAATTGAAGTTGAAGCCGGAAACCGGCGACCTGTCGGTCAGTTTTTTTCTTTCTCCTTTTGTCAATCAGGTTCTGATCCTCAATCCCGACGGTTGTGCGGTGTTCATGCGGAGGAAAATCTTCTATGCGACCGAGGCGGAACAGGCGCCGCCGTCGGAGGAAAAGGTGCTGGCCGGACGGCGATGGTACCGGCTGAGCGGCCTTGACTATGTGTTTCAGGAATTCCCGAAACGTGTCAGTGCGGAAGAGGATTCGGTCACGGTCAAACGGGGCCTGTTCGCCATGAGCCATTTCTTTTACGGCCTCACCGCTTCCGGTTACTGGGCCATGCTGGAAGAGAAGCTCGGCAGGCAGAAGACGGTCGAATTGGCGACGCGCATGGTCAAGTTCTCCCCGGATTCGCTGTATCCGCTGGTCTATCTTCGGGACCACCTGCCCGCAGAGGAGCAGATTCGGATCATGCGTCCGCTCCTGGCCGCGAAACCGGTTCCGGTCAACCTGCACCGCTATTATCAGGACAATATGGAGGAGCTTGGGAAACTGCGGGAGCTGGAGGACGAATACCGGAAGATGGCAGAGGAGAACAGCCGGGACTCGGACTTTCAATACCTGTACGCCCGGGTCGTGCAGGACCGGGAGAAAAAGCTCCGCCTGTTGTCGGAAGGCGCCGCAGCGCACGATCCCTCTCCCTACTGTTTTTACGGGCTGGCCTATCAGGCGATGCGGACCGGCGAGTTCGAAAAAGCCTGTGAATACAGCGGCCGGGCAGTTGCGCTTGACCCGGAAAATCCTCTGTTTCAGCCCGTGTACCGTGCCGCGCGGTTCGCCGCCGGGCGGTATGACGAACTGCTGGCGGAGTGTCGCCGGAATCTGGAACGCAAAGGGTCCGATCTTCCGGAAGTGCAGTACGAAATGCTGCTTCTTTGCGCGCAGAAGAAGCCGGATGAGGCGGAGCGGCAGATGAAAGCCCGTTTCGAGGCGATCCGCCGCGACCTCTCTGTGCAGGCTCGGGAGCGACTCCGGAAATTCGAAGATTTCAACGCTCTTGCCTGTCTTTATTACGGCGGCCGGCTGGCGGAGTACCGCAAAGCCGCGGCGGGTTCGAAAAATCCGGCGATTCGCTTTGAGCTGGCGATCACCGAGAAGAATCTGCCGGAAGCGGAAAAGGCGTTCGACGCGCTGGAGAATCCGGGATTGGACGATGCCCTCCTTCTGTACATTCTGGCTGAGACCGGCAAGGCGCCGGAGGCCGCCGCCCGTCATCGCGTCCGGGTGGCGCAACTTCTGCGGGAGTCGACGGGGCAGGAGGAACGGCGGCTGGCGAAATTCTTCGACGGCGGGCAGCCGGATTTGTCCGAGGTTCTGGAGTGCGACATCAACCGGAACAAGACGGAGATCCTCGTCGCGGTCGGCCTGATGCATCCCGCCCTCGGCAAGCCGTGCTTCGAATTGGCGGAGAAACTGAATTACGACTTGAGCTTTCCCCATTATTTCCTGGGGGAAGTCATCGATTCGCAGCGGTAATCATGACCGAACAGACTTTTCGGAAAATCGTTGAGCAGCTGAAACCGGCGGCGGAAGCCCACCCGCACCGCTATCATGCCGCGGTTCTTGCGCTGACGCTGTTCGGGCTGACCGTTCCGGCTGTGGTCCTGCTTGCCATCGCGGCGGTCATGGTTCTTTTGTTTCTATGCGCCTGCCGGTATGGATTTTCTTCGCCGATCATGCCGTTGGCGTTTCTGCTGCCGGAGCTGCTGCTTGCCGTGATTGCCGCGCTGATTGCCAAATCATGCTGGGGTCGGATTCCGCCGCCGGGCGAAGCGCGGCTTCTGCCGCGGGAAGCGCCGGAACTGTTCCGGTTCCTTGACGAGCTTGAACGGAAGTTTCCGGGAGTGAAGATTCATGAGGTTCAGCTCTCGCCGGATTTGAACGCGGGCGTTGTGCAGCGTTCGTTCTACGGCCTGCCGTTCACCCGGAAGAACTATCTGCTGATCGGCCTGCCGCTGATGTACGCGCTCTCGGTCGATCAGTTTCAGGCCGTTCTGGCCCACGAGCTGGCGCATGTGTCCGGCAACCACGGCAAACTCCTTGCCTGGATCGCCCGGAATCGCCGCCGCTGGCTGGAGCGTTACGACGTCCGGCCGAAAACCGGCCCCTTCGATCTGCTGTGGCACGGATTGCTGCGCTGGTACGTTCCGTTTTACGCCGCCGTCACTTACCTTTACAGCCGGAGGCACGAATTCGACGCCGACCTGGTTTCGGTCCGGATCTGCGGCCGGGAGACCGTGGCGTTGCTGCTGGTGAATCTGGATGTGGCATCCCGGCTGCTTGACCTCCGGTTTTATCCGGAAATCATCGCCCGGACCGTCGGCGACGAGCTCCCGCCCGGCCGGATTTTTACGGAGATGAAGGAGTTTCTGAGGCGGCTGCCGGAGTTTGCCGAAAAGACGGACATTCTGCGCAACTGCCTGAAAGACAAGACCGGCGTCAATGACACCCACCCCTGTCTGCGGGAACGGCTGCTGGCGGTCTGCGGCCCGGACGGAATCCCCGAAGATGTTGCCGTGGGGAAGGGGCGGTTCGCGTTTACCCTGCTCGGAACGCGGGAGGAATACTATGCGACGATCTTCAGCAAAAACTGGAAGGCGGACGTCATCGCCTTCTGGCGCGGCAGGCACGAATATGCGGAGGAGCAGCGGAAAATCCTTTCCGCACTGTCGGAAAAAGCCGCGAAAGAGCCGCTGGCGGACGGAGAACGCTGGGAGCTCGCGCGTGCGGAATTCGAACTGGCCGGAACTCCCGGGGAGAAAGAGCGGGTTCTGCGCGTCTTTCTCTCCGGACAGCCGGACCATGCCGAGGCCCTTTATCTGCTCGGTTCGCATCTGCTTGCTCACGGGAACGAAGCGGGCATCGATGCCCTCTTCGACGCGATGAAGCACCACTCCGACTATTTCCTTCCATCGTTCGAAGAAATTCAGGATTATCTGAATTCACGCGGACGGGAGGACGAACTGACGGAGCTGCGGAACCGGGCGCGGGAGTTTTACCGGGAACTGGCTCTGGCCGACCGGGAGCGGAGTTGCGTCGGCCCGAAAGACATCCTGCTGCCGCACGGCCTGGATTCGGAGAAACTCAAAGAGATTCAGAAAATCCTCTCCCGCATTCATCGGATCACCGAAGCGTACCTGGTGCGAAAAGAGGTCAAACATATTCAGGACAAACCCTGTTACGTGCTCGGCATCCGGGTCGCCTGGACCCTGCTTTCGGACGCCGACAGCGACCGGTTTCTCTGTCTGGAGCTTTCGCGCTGTCTCGAACACATCATCCCGGTATTTTCCGTGAAACTCGGCGGCGGCTTCTCCGGGCAGTACCGGCGCATGAGAAAAGTCGGCGACTCCAGGATAAATTAGCCCGGTCGCCGAACCCTCTTACGCTTCCGCCGGAACGGGTTCCGTCAGGCGGACGAGTTCGTCGAGCGCGGCGCGGAAGAAGACGATCCCGCGCCGCCGCCAGGTGTAGGTGACGGCCAGCCCGTCGCCGGGGAGCGCGATCACCGCGGGGTAGGAGAATTCGCCGTCCGGCTCGTTCTCGAGATCGAACGGCTCGCTCCAGTGGATTCCGTTGTCCTGCGAAAAGAACAATGCGAGCCGGTTGCGCGGCCCCCAGTTGGTTCCGGCGGGGTTGGCGCAGAGCGCCAGCGTGCCGTCCGGGAATTTCGCCAGGTCGATTCCGCTGTTGTTGTTGGGCAGCCCGGCGGGATACGCCTTGCCCCAGCTTCGGCCGCCGTCGCGGGAGTCGCTGCGGAAGATGGTTCCCGCGCTGGTGCGGAGCAGCATGTGGACCATTCCGGGAGCGGACTCCCAGAGCGTTGGCTGGATCGCCTGCACTCCGTCGGGAGCCTCCATTTCAACCGTCGCGGAGCGCTGCCAGCTTTTTCCTCCGTCGGTGCTGCGGTCGGTGAAGGCGCGCCACTGTTCGCGTTCCACCGAGGCGGGGGCCAGGATCGCGCCGTCGGAGAGCTCGATCGGTTTGTTTTTGACCGGGCCGCGCCCGCCTTCGCTGTCCCCCGGAACCAGTTCCGCCGCCGCCGACCAGTGGACGCCCTCGTCGTCGGAGGTTGTCCGCCAGGTGCGCCAGTCCTGGATGGTCCGCCCCACCTTGAAAAAGAGCGCGATGCGCCCGGAGCGTTCCCGGAAGAGCACCGGGTTCCAGTGCGGTTCGTCGCAGAGCTTGGCGATCGGGAAGGGGGCCGTCCAGCCGTCGCGCCGGATCGCGCCCCAGATTCCCACATCGTCGTTCCCCTCTTTGCTGCCGCCGAACCAGACTGCGAGGAATCCGCCGTGCCGCAGCGGCAGCAGCGACGAAGCGTGGCATTCGGTGAACGGGGCGCAGTCGAAAATTTGTTCTTTTCTCATGATGAATCGTTTATTCCTGTACTGAATGAATCCACTCTTCTTTGAGGTGGAGGAACCCGAGATTGCGGTTGTGCTGCAACGGTGTCACCGGCGAGCGCGAAACGATCAGCAGTTTGCCGTGGCGGATCGCCCATGGGCGGCCTTTCTCCGCCGCCAGCACCGTGTCGCCGGGGAGGGGGGAAAGCTCCTGCGCGTTCGACCCGTCTGCGAAGGCGATGGTTCGCGCCGTGAAGAAGCGGTCCAGCGCGGGAATCGTCCCGAGATCCTCCCGCGTGCCGACATAGATAAGCGGTTTGCCCGATTCGAGCAGCCGGTTCACCTCGGCGGCGTAAAAGCGCGACCACGGCGGCCGGGGCAGGTGCAGGACCACGCGCCCGGCGGATTCCGGCAGAACATGCGTCGCATAGGCCCATTCGCCGGTCGGCAGCCGGAGCGACTGGACGATTTCGCCGATGGGCTCTCCGTAGAGCGCCCGGCTCCGGTCGCTCCAGTACCACCAGGCGTATCCCGCCGGGTAGAGGAAGGTTTGCGCGTCCGGCGCGGCGGGGCGTCCGGAGAAGCGCGCCTTGAGTTTCGCCAGCCACGCCAGCTTCTCCGGCTGGTCGTACACGCTGTGATCTTTCCAGACCGCGGGCAGTTTGAGGCCGAAGAAGAAGAACCCGTTGACCCCCATCGCGTGCAGGGATTCGGCGAGGTCGTCGAGCGTCTTTTCGTCGGGGAAGAAACGGTGCCCGCCGTTGCCCGGCTTGGCGCTGAATCCCGCCTCGGTCGCCACCTTCCAGACGGTTTGCGGCGCGGCGGCGGCCGCCGCGACCGCGCCGCCGCCCGAAGCTTCTTCGGGGCAGCCGTGGTTCAAATAGACCTCGAAGCCGATTCCGTCGCCGCAGCCGGTGTGCAGCTCTTCCGCCGCGACGCCGACGGCCTTGTTGACCACCGGAAGATCGACGATGCGCTTGAGTTCGGCGGAGACTTCACCGAGAAGGTCGGCGTAACTCCGGCGGATCATCGTGTTGTAATCCGGCCACATCAGCGAAGAGGAAAGCTCCGACGGGTAACCCTTCTCCGTCTCGGGGTCGAGCAGCAGCAGCGCGTCTCCGCTCCGGAACGGAACCAGCCGCGAGGCGGCGGCGAAGTCGGGGACTTCGCATTTCCACGCCTCCCGCAGCGCGGCGGGCGAGGAGTACTTCTCTTCAAGGAGGCGGCGGAAGGCGGCGTTGATCTCCGGCGTGTACTGCCGCAGGCTCTCCGTGGCGTTCAGCATGTTCCCCTCGTTGACCACCGGGTCGACGAAGAAGCGGAAGCCGGAGCCCCAGTGAACCGCCTTCACCCACTCGAATTTGCGGGAAATCTCGGCGCGCACGGCGGGATTCCAGAGATCGGGGTGGCGCATTTTCGCCGCGAGCAGCGGAATGACGGAGAGCTGCGTCCCGTCCGGCAGCGGCAGTTCGGCGTCGAGTGTGATCCGGCGCTGCTTGCTGAAATCCTTGCCGTCATCGATATCGATTCCCTTGCGGACGTCGACGCCTTCGCGGTCCTGATAGGAGAGGCGGCGGCAGAACCCCTTTCCGTCGGTCAGCAGAAAGCCGGTCGCATTGTATTCGCGGGGGAAGTCGAAGCCGATCTTGCCCGCCCGGTATTCGCCGTGGATCGCGCCCTGCCAGTTGCCCGGCGCATCGGCGCGGTCGTGGGTGACGAACCAGGAGGGGATGACCCCGCCGTTCTTCGCGTTGAGCTGCCAGCCGTAGCGGATGCCGCGGCTCTCCATCAGGTTCACAAACTCCTGAATGCGCTCCGGCTCCGCCCAGGAACCGAGATTGATGTAGACGTCGTTGATGCCGTAAGCGAGCAGCCGGTCGAATACTTCGGCGTCTTCCGCCAGCCGTTTTTGCCACCCTTCCGGCGTCTCCCGGGGCGGCGTCGCGCCGGTGTTGCCGGGGGACCGCGGGCAGAGCATTCCGCCCACCGGAAAATAGACTTCGCCGTCGAACACATACTCCGAGGCGCGGTTCATGTACCAGGCGTGGCGGTTGCCGCCGCCGTCGGTGTAGAACCCGCAACCGAACGGGCGGGGCAAGGGCTGTTTTTCCCCGGGAAACTCCGCTTCGAGTTCGAGCGTTCCCGCTCCGGTCGCGGCGGTCAGGAGCAGCGTCGCCTTCCGGCCGGAGGCGGCGCGGAGGAATTCCGGGGAAAAGAGGTGGCGGTGAATTCGCCGCCCCGCCGGAACCACGGCGGTTTCCGCCTCGTAGACTTTGCCGTCGGTCCGCAGCATGACGGTGACCGGCACGGCGTCGCGCCGGGCGGCGGAGAGGGTGAATTCGACGCCGCCGGGAACCGTCCGCCCGGTTTCCACGTTCACCGGGGTGATTGCGGCGAGCGGAAGCGCGACGCTTCCGGCCAGCAGGGTGAAGAGCATTCGTTTCATTCCAGATCCCACTTGTTGCGCACCGTGTCGGCGCCGGTCAGGTAGCAGTTGCCCAGCACGGCGGCGCCGTAGAAGCCGGAGTAGGAGGCGTTCGGGCTGCGCACCGTGGTCACGTGGCCGTCGATCCAGAGCACGGCGGCGCTCGGGTTGTGCCAGGGGTAGATGACCGCGCGGCCGGGCGAACTCCACGGCACGAGCTGGCACCAGCCGCCCGGATCGGTGTCCGGCGTGGTGGAGGCGTCGGCCATCAGCACGGTTTCCGTCGGGCGCTTGACCCGGTTGACCTTGAGGCCGTCCAGATACCAGTAGTTGAAGCCGTAGCTCGACCGGCCGTTGGCGAACCGCACGCTCGGAGTGGCGTTCTTGTTGGTGAGCAAATTCCGGTCTTTGGGGCACCAGTAGATTTCGGAGTTCTTGTTGGGGTTGTTCGCATCGTCGCCGGTCCCGATGCGGAGCTTGTTGATGAGGTAATGCCAGCGGGTCGCTTTGATCACGGTCGAATCGCGTTCGTAGAAGAGCGTGTCGTTGAACGTGCCGAGATAAAACGTCGTATAGGTTCCCGCCTGCTTGAGATTGCTGGTGCAGGAGCTCCGGGCGGCGTTGTCCCGCGCCTTCGACAGCGCGGGCAGCAGCATGGCCGCGAGAATGGCGATGATGGCGATGACCACCAGCAATTCAATCAAGGTAAAATGCTTCGGTTTCATGAACCCTGCCTTTCCGATCTGTTGATTTGTCAGGTTCCGGTTCCGGACCGGAGAAGTGCGCGCATCTGCTTTCCGTATCAGGAGTACACATCAATTATACCGGAGAATCCGGTCGGTGCCAACGGTGAAAATGTTACTTTATATGCGAAAATATCACCTTTTTGATTTTTTTTCTGGAAAAGCGCCGATTGCGGCGTAAATTAGAGGCATGGCGGAAATCGGAACAGTCGGGCAAATGATCGGAATCCGGGCGCACTCCCGGGAAGCGTTCTGCCGTCTGGTCGGGCATGTGCTCGACAACGGATTGTGCGAACGGCTTCTGTTTGCGCAGAACACGTCGGAAGTGAAGGAGAAGTTTCCGCCCGTCCAGCGCGGCCACCTCTTCGACATCGCGCTTTCCGGCGTCAAACGGGTGATTCTCTCCGACGCGGGAAAGCGGGTCAAGGTCGAAATGCGGCCGGGCGACATCCTCTACACGCCGCCGCTCTGCTGGAAACATCCCGTGTGGGAGACGCTCCACGAGATGAGCGCCTTCGTCTTCAACCCCGACTTCATCCGTCTCACCTATCTGTGCATCGCGCAGCGGATGGGGCCGGAGGAGCTGCCCGAAATCGGCACGTTTTACCACACCTCCTTCGCTCCCGACAAAGAGATGAACGGCGTTTTGCGCACGCTCCAGCTGCTCAGCGTCAACGGCGACAGCCGGAACGCCGCGCCGGACCTGACCCGGGGACTCTTCCGGCTGCTGTTGGCCAGGCTGGAACGGGAGGAGCCGGCGCTGCTCTCCAAATCCCAGATGACCTACCAGCGGATTCTGCAATACCTGCGCGACCACTGTCACGCGCCGATCAACCGGGAGCATGTGGCGACCGTCTTCCGGCTCCACCCCGGCTATCTTTCGCGGCTGTTCAAGGAGAACGGCGGGGAGAGCTTTCACGATACGCTGGCCGGAATGCGCATGGAGCAGGCGGCGTTTCTGCTGAAACACACCGATTTTTATGTGGACGAAGTGGCCGACCGCTGCGGCTACCTGAGCGGCAGTCTTTTTTCCGCCGCCTTCCGGAAACACTTCGGGCTGCCGCCGGGGAGGTTCCGGCGCGAGGCGCGGGCGGCGGCGTCCGGGGAGGCGCCGGGAATTTGAATGTTTTTTCGGAGTCCGGTATCACATCCCGGATTCAAGGGCGTTATATCAATCAGAACGGGACGATTTTCGTGGAAGAGAGTGATTTGCAATTGATCGGCTCTTATCTGAGCGGATCGGACGCCGCCTTCGAGCGGCTGTACAACCGGTATCGGCAGCCGCTCTACGGGTATCTGCGGAGCATGCTCTCCGCTGCCGACGCCGACGATGCGTTCCAGCAGACCTGGGTCCGCGCCTGTGCGGCGCTGCCGGGCTACCGCTGCCAGGGGAAGTTCCAGGCGTGGCTGTTCCGGATCGCCCGGAACCTCGCGGTGGATGCGATCCGCCGGCGGGACCGGCGGCGCGAGGTCGAGCCGGAAGAATCCGGCGCCGATCTCCCCGAAGAGCGGGAGCCGTGGCGCGCCATGGCCGACGACGAGTTCCGGCTGCTGCTGGAGGAGGCGCTCCGCGAGCTGCCGCCCGAACAGCGGGCGGTGTTTGTCCTGCGGCAGGAAGAGGTTTCGTTCAGGCTGATCGCCGCGCGGCAGGAGTGCCCGGTCAACACGGCGGTCGTCCGCATGCGGTATGCGTGCGGCAAGATTCGGGAGTTTCTGGAAAAACGGATGGGAGGAAAACCATGAAACAGTGCAGCAGAACCATTCACCGCATCCATGAGGCGGCGGGTGAATTCGATCGCGAGACTCTGGCCCACTGTCTCGACTGCGCCTCCTGCCGCCGCGAGCTGGAGGCGGTCGTCGCCGCCATGTCTCCGGAGGCTCCCAAAGTTCCGGAACGGCTCCATGTGCAGACGCTGGCCGCCTGCCGCAACGGCCGGGCGCGGCGTTTCCGCTTCCGGGCCGAACGGGTGCTCGCCTGGTCCGGCGCGGCCGCGGTGCTCTGCCTGGTGGCGGTCAATTTGCGGTTCTCCGCACCGTCGGCCGCCGAGCCGCGGATTCCGGAGTGGGACGCAACTCCGCTGCTCGGAGAACTCTCCGATATCGGCAAGGAGATCAGCCGGACTCAGAAGTTGTTCGCCGCCGAAGGCGTTTTCGGTGATACGGATGGTTCGATATAAACCAAAGGGAAGTGGAGTGGAGTGAAAATGAAGAGATTCAGTTGGATTCTGGTGGTTTGCCTGGCTGTCCCATTTATGGCTCCGGCCGCTGATGAAGAGTCGGAAACGATTCCGCAAAAAGAACTTCGCGATCTTCTCAAGGGCGACAATAATGTCGCCGGTCCGGCCGGAGAAGTCATTTTCTCCATGACTCCCGAGGAAAAGACGAAATTGCGCGAGCTCTCTCAGACCGACCGCGACGCCGCCCGCAAGATGATTCTCGACAAAATCGAAGCGAACAAGCAGGCGCGCATGGAGGCGAATCAGAAGATCCGCGATGCCGCCAAGCTGTATCGCGAATGCAGCGATGATGCCCAGAAAGAGACGTTGCGCGCCGACCTACGCAAGCTGCTGGCCGAGCAGTTCGAACGCACCTCAGCCGAGGCCGCCGCCCGGCTGAAAGTCCTGGAGATGCGGCTCGCCGTCGTCCGCAAGGCGTATGAAGAGCGTCAGGCGAATTCCCAGCAGATGATCGACTCCCAGCTCGAAAAGCTGACCCAGATGCGCAAGCATCAGCCCGGCGAAGGCAAGAAAGAGGGCGGCAAAAAGGGCAAGAAAGGGCAGCAGGAAACTCCGGCGGAGAATGTGCAATGACGTCTGATCGAACCGATTTTCACGGAGCCGGGACGGCGCTTGACGAACACTGGTTCGCCATGAGCTCCGTCCCGGGAGGCGACTTCCGGGAGGAGGCGACGGCGCTTCTGGCGCGTTATGCCGCCCTCTCGGCCGGAAGTCTGCGGGTCTGGATTCGCTTCCATTTGAGCGATATCGCCAATCAGGCCGCCGACCTGCGCCGGATTCTGGGGGAAGAGGTTCCGATGGTGGGCCAGCCTCCCGCCGGCGGCGGCCGGATCGCGCTGGAAGCGTACCATGTCTCCGGCGGCGGTTCGCTGCTTCTTGAGGACAGCGATTACCGCGAACTCCGGCTCGCCAATTACCGGCAGCTCTGGTTCCATACGTCGCGTGTGAAAGGGAAAAGCAGCAGCGCCCAGATGCGCGGGGAATTCGACGCGGCGGAGCGGACGTTGAAACGCTTCGGCGGCTCCGTCGCGGCCAATCTCCAGCGCACCTGGATCTACTGCCGGGACATCGACAACAATTACGCCGGGCTGGTCGCGGCGCGGCGCGAGCGGTTCCGCCGCTACGGACTCCTTCCCGAGACGCATTACATTTCGAGCACCGGTATCGAAGGGCTCTCCGACCCGCACGACCGCCTGGTGCGCATGGACTCCTTCGCGCTGTTCGGGCACCGTCCGGAACAGATCGAGTATCTGTACGCCGTCGACCATCTGCCGCCGACCTACGTCTACGGCGTCACTTTCGAGCGCGGCACCCGGATCGTCTACGGCGACCGTTCGCACTCGTTCATTTCCGGCACCGCCAGCATCGATGCGGAAGGCAAGATTCTCTACCCGAACGACATTTCGCTCCAGGCGGAGCGGATGGCAGACAACGTCGAAGCGCTGCTGGCCAGCCGCGGCGGCGCACTGGCCGACCTCAGGCAGGCGGTGGTCTATCTGCGCGATCCCGCCGACGCTTCGGCGGTGGACGCGGTTCTCTCCCGGCGGCTTTCGCCGGAAACGGCGCGGATCATGGTTCGCGGTTCGGTCTGCCGTCCCGGCTGGCTGGTCGAGATGGACGGCATTGCGGTGAATTCCAGAGGAAACCCGGATTTCAAGGTGTTTGCATGAAAAAACTCATTCCGCTCCTTCTTTTGTTTGCGGCTCTTCCCGTGCTTGCCGCGTCCGGCGGCTCGATTTACGAGAAGCTTTCTCCGGTCCGAATCGTTTCCGAAATCGACCGGGCCCTGGCAATAGACTGGGAGCTGAATGGGATTGCCGTCCCCGCCGAGGCTTCCGACGCGGTCATGGTGCGGCGGCTTCACCTCGGCCTTGCCGGGCGGCTGCCGACGCCGAAGGAGGCGCGCGACTACATCGCATCCAAGGCGCCGGACAAGCGCGAACAGCTGATCGACCGCCTGCTCGCCTCGGACGGGTTCGCCGATTACTGGGCGATGCATTGGAGCGACGCGCTGCGGGTCAAGTCGGAATTTCCCATCAACCTCTGGCCGAACGCGGTCTACGGCTATCACCGTCGCATCCGGAAGTTCCTGGCGGACAACGAGCCGTACCATCATTTCGCCCGGGCGCTGCTGACCGCCGAGGGGAGCAATTTCCGGACTCCCGAGGCGAACTTCTACCGTGCCACGGCGGACCGTTCCGCCGCGGGAATCGCCGCCGTCGTCGTACAGACGTTTCTCGGCGGCCGCTTTGAGGCGCAGCCGGAAGCCGAGCGGAAACTCTGGACGGACCGGTTCGCCCCGGTCCGCTTCAAGAAGACCAAGGAGTGGAAAGAGGAGATTGTTTACTGGGACCTGGACCCGTCCGGAGCCGATTTGCGCGGACCTGTGGTGAACGCGGTGCTGTCGCATCCCGACTTCTCCCGCACGGCGGTCAATCGGGCCTGGGGCTGGCTCTTCGGGCGCGGCCTGCGGCCTGAGAACGACGGAGAACTCCCGGTCAACCCGCCGCTGCTTGATGCGCTGGCCACCGAATTCGAGCGTTCCGGCTACGATTTTCGCGCGCTCTGCCGCAACATCGTGAATTCGGCGGCCTATCGCGCCGCCCCGTTCGGTGAGAGCCCGGAAGCGGAACTCCATTTTGCCGCCTTTCCGGTGCAGCGGCTCGACGCGGAGGTGCTGGACGACGCGATCAGCGATCTCTCCGGAATCCCGAGCCGTTATTCGAGCGTGATTCCCGAACCCTTCACCTACCTGCCGCCCGAACAGCGGTCGATCGATATCGCCGACGGTTCGATCACCAGCTCGTTCCTGATCCTCTTCGGCCGCCCGGCGCGCGATTCGGGGCTGCTCTCGGAACGCAACAACTCGGTCACCGCCTCGCAGCGGCTCCAGCTCTTCAACTCCGGCGAACTCTACCGCAAGCTCGGCAGAATTGCGCAGCGCGAAGAGATGAAAAAACTGCCGATGCCGAAACGGATCGAAGAGCTGTACTGGCTTTTTTACTCCCGGCCGCCGACGGCGGGAGAGACGCGGACGCTGCTGGACTTCTTCGACCGGCTGCCGAGAGGCCGTGAGAAGTGGACGTTCCCGCAGGAAATCTGCTGGATTCTGGTCAATTCAAGAGAATTTCTCTATCAGCATTGAGAGGGGGCGGCGATGAAACAGACGGGATGCTTTTTGCGATGGGCGGGGTGGGCCGCCCTCTGCCTCCTCGGATTCTCCGCGGCGGCGGCGGACCCCTATGTCGGCTACCTTTACCCCTCCGGCGCCGAGACCGGACGCAGCCTGCGGCTGCTGGTCGGCGGGCAGAATCTCGGCGGTATCAACTCCGGGATCGTCACCGGCGCCGGAGTGACTGTGCGCAAAGTGACGCCGGTCCCCAACTTTCCGCCGCCGGACGGCAAGCAGCGTGAATATCTGCTGGATTGGATCAAAAACATCGAATCGGGCAATCCGGTGCGTCCGAAGCTGCCGGAGAAGACCGACACCTGGCGCAAGAACGAATGGTGGGACAAGCTCGACCAGCTCGACCCGATGTCGCTCAATCTGGTGATTTGCGATCTCCACACCAAACGGAATGCGCTTCAGTCGGCGTCGTCGATCCGGCAGCAGCTGATCGTCGATATCGATATCGCGCCGGGAGCGAAACCGGGAGTCCGGGAACTCCGGCTCTGGGGCAACCGCGGGGTGAGCGGCCCGAAACTGTTCTTCGTCGACGCGGCCCGCCACATCGCCGAACCGGAATTTACCCCGCCGAACAAGCCGGAGCCGCCGCCGCCGCAGGTCACGGTCATTCCCTCCGTCCTGGACGGGCAGATCATGCCGGGCGAAACCGATCGCTTCAAGCTCCGGCTCGAAGAAAACTGTTCCTATTCGATGGCGCTCGACGGCCGGCGGCTGCTCCCCTTCATCGGCGATGCGGTTCCCGGATTCTTTCAGCCGGTGCTCCGGTTGCTCGACCCGGACGGGAAGGAAGTCGCGTTTGCCGACGACGAGCACTTCAACCCCGACCCGATCTTGCGTGTCCGTGCCCCGAAGTCGGGGATATATACGCTGGAAGTCCGCGACAATCTCTATCGCGGACGGGCCGATTTCGTCTACCGGATTCAGGTCGAATCGGGGACGCGCCCGTATCGTCTCGGCGGAGAACCGTTCCGCGGTCTCCCGCTTCAGATGGCGGCCGCGGCGGAAATGAGGACGATTTCCACCGGATGGTTTCAGGTGATTGAAGGCCATGTGGAGCCCGGCCGCCCGGCCGTGTTCAAACTCTCCGGCAAGGCGGGAAAGCAGCTGGTGGTCGATGTCGCGGCCCGGCGTTTCGGCTCTCCGCTCGACGGCGTGCTGCGGCTGTACGGTCCGAACGGGAAACTCGTTGCTGAAGCGGATGATACGCCTTCCAAACTCAATATCGGTCTCAGCCTCCAGCAGGTCGATCCCTACCTTGCGGTGACGCTGCCGATGAGCGGCGACTACCGGCTGGAGCTGTTCGACCGTACCGGCGGGGGAGGCGAGGACTGGCAGTACCGGATGCGCATCGGGCCGCCGCGGCCGGACTTCGACGCCTATACCACCCAGTCGATGCTCAACCTGCCGCCCGGCGGCACCGGAACGCTCAAACTGTACATCGTCCGGCGCGATGGATTCAAAGGGGAGATCCGCTTCCGGGCGGAAGGCGCGGAGTTGGTCGGCGACCGGACCGCTGCCGCCGATGCGACCGAAGTCGAATTGCAGTTGAAGAACACCGGCGCCGCGGTGAAACCCTTCTCCCCCGGCCTGGTCCGTCTGTTCGGCGAAACCGTCATCGACGGGAAGAAGTTCGAGAAAGAGGTCGTTCCGTGCGACGAGTACATGCAGGCGTTTGCCTATACCCATCTGCTTCCGGCCGAGGAGCTTCGCGTCGGTACGCTCGGCTGGGGCGGCCGGAATAACCGGCGGGAACGCAAAAAATAGGTTCCCGCCGCCGCCGTCAGGCCTGGGCGAGCGCCTGCTCGAAGTCGGCCTTGATGTCTTCGATGTTCTCGATGCCGACCGAGAGCCGGATCATGTCCGGCGAAACGCCGGCCGCCTTGAGCTCCTCTTCGGAGAGCTGGCGGTGGGTCATGCTGGCCGGATGCAGCACGCAGGTGCGCACGTCCGCCACATGGACCACGATCGCCGCGAGCTTGAGCGCATTCATCACCCGTTCGCCGGCCGCCTTGCCGCCCTTGACGCCGAAGCAGATCACGCCGGAACAGCCCTTGGGCATATACTTCTTCGCCAGCTCATACTGGCTGTTCGAGGCGAGCCCGGGGTAGTTGACCCAGCCGACCTTGGGGTGGTTTTCGAGGAATTCCGCCATCGCCATCGCGTTTTCGCAGTGGCGCTGCATGCGGATATGGAGCGTCTCCAAGCCGAGGTTGGCCAGGAACGCGTTGAACGGCGCCATCGGCACACCCATGTCGCGGATGAATTGCACCCGGAGTTTGACCGAATACGGCGCCGCCTTGAAATTCTCCATGTACACCAGCCCGTGATAGGCCGGGTCGGGTTCGGTGAAGTCCGGGAATTTGCCGTTGCACCAGTTGAAGCCGCCCTTTTCGATGATGATTCCGCCGATCGCCATGGCATGGCCATCGGTGTATTTGCTGGTCGAATGGGTGACGATATCCGCGCCGAAATCGAACGGGCGGCAGAGGTACGGCGTCGGGAAGGTGTTGTCGACGATCAGCGGAAGTCCCGCTTCATGGGCGATTTCGGCGAAGCGCTCGATGTCGAGCATGATCAGCGCCGGATTGGCCAGCGTTTCGGCGAAGACCGCTTTGGTGTTCGGCCGGACCGCCGCGCGCACCGTGTCGGAATCGGCGTCGGGCTGGACGAAAGTGAAATCGATCCCCAGCTTCGAGAAGGTGTTGGTGAAGAGAGAAACCGTTCCGCCGTAAAGGCTTGCTACGGCAACGATATGGTCTCCCGCCCGCGCAACGTTGAGGATCGACAGCATCGAAGCGGTCTGCCCGGCGCTGACCGCGACCGCCGCCACGCCGCCTTCGAGGGCGGCCATTTTCTTTTCGAACGCATCGACGGTCGGGTTCGCCAGCCGGGTGTAGAAGAATCCTTCGGTCTTGAGATCGAAGAGATCGGCCACGCTCTGGGCGTCGTCATATTTGTAAGTCGTGCTCTGGTAGAGGGGGAGGGTGCGCGGCTCTCCGTTCTTCGGCTCATATCCCGCCTGGACGGCACGGGTTTCAATACGCCAGTCTTGATTCATGGTATGATATTTCCTTTCTGTCGACGACAGTGATGATTTGGAGGTTCGAATATGATGAATATAGCGTTGAAATCCGCTTTTTACAAGCCGCCGGGAGTTGCTTTCTTTGGGAAAACGGTGTATAGTAAGCCCTCGTGAGCTTGACCGGATATAACGAAACGACGGCGGAAGCGGAAGGGGGTCCATGAACACGGATGATGTTTTCGAACGCGAGATCATGGTGGACAACTCCATGGGGCTTCACGCCAGACCCGCGGCACAGCTGGTCCGTATCGCTTCCGGTTTCGATGCGACGATGAGCGTCGAGAAACTCGATGAGGATGGCGAGCAGGCCGACTGCCGCAGTGTGCTTTCGCTTCTGATGCTGGCCGCGGGGAAGGGCACCCGCCTGATGCTCCGGGCTTCCGGACCGCAGGCGGAGGAGGCGTTCCGCGCGGCTGTCGAATTTTTTGAATCGAAATTCGGGGAAGAAGAGTAGGAGTTCAGCAGATATGGCGCTTCCGACACAGACGATTCAGGCGATTGCCGTTTCGCCCGGCATTGCCGTCGGCCGCACGATGCGTGTGGCCGGTCCGGCGCGTTATTGCGAACCGGAGCCGCGCCGCATCGACGACGCCGAAATTCCCGACGAACTGGCCCGTTATTCCTCCGCGCTTTCCATGACCCGGAGCCAAGTGGTGGAACTCCGTCAGGAGGTTCGGGACAAACTCAAGGCGCAGGACGCCGAGATATTCGACGCCCATCTCCTGCTTGTCGACGACAAGGCGATGACCGCCGAAGTCGAGAAGGGAATCCGCGAAAAGCATTATGTCGCCGAATACGCGCTCTATCTCGCCACCGAACATTTCGTCTCCGTCTTTTCGGGGATGGCGGATGAATACCTGCGCGAGCGCGCGTCCGACATTCGCGATGTGGCGGCGCGTATTTTTGCCAATCTGACCAATATCTATGCACACAACGGCGAAATCGACCTCGACGACCGCCGGATCATCATCGCCCAGAGCCTGTCGCCGTCGGAAACCGCTAAACTGGACCCGGCCAAGGTGTTGGGGTTCGCGGTGGTGACCGGCAGCGCGACCAGCCACACCGCGATCCTGGCCCGGTCGATGCAGCTGCCCGCCGTGGTGGGGCTGCCGCCGGAGCTCCCGGAGCGGCTGACCGCCGACGACAAGCTGATCATCGACGGGTTCAGCGGCAAGCTGCTCATCAACCCCGACGCGCGCACCGAGGAGGCCTACCGGCTCAAGATGGCCGAGGCGGGCCAGCTCCGCACGCAACTGGAGAGCGAGAGCGAACTCCGGCCCGAAACCACCGACGGCTTCATCGTCCAGCTCGCGGCCAACCTCGATTCCCCCGACATGGTGGATGAGGTGAAACGCAGCGGCGCCAGCGGAATCGGGCTTTTTCGCACCGAATATCTGTTTTTGAACCGCCAGACGCTTCCCGACGAAGAGGAGCAGTTCGAGGTTTACAAGAAACTTCTGGTCGCCTGTGACAACGCGCCGTTCATCGTGCGGACGCTCGACGTCGGCGGCGACAAGTTCAGCGCGAATATTTACCGTTCGAACGAGTCGAATCCGTTTCTCGGGCTGCGCGGCATCCGGCTCTGTCTGCATGAGCGGCGCGACATTCTCGAAACGCAGCTGCGTGCGCTGCTGCGCGCCGGTGTCTTCGGCACGCTGCGGGTGATGCTGCCTATGGTGAGCAGCGTCCGCGAGGTGATCGAAGTCCGTTCGCTGGTGAGCCAGCTCCAGCAGCAGCTGGAGAACGAGGGCAAGGAATTCGTTTCGAACCTGTCGCTCGGCATCATGGTGGAAACCCCGGCGGCGGCGCTGATGGCCGACCGTTTCGCGCCGCTGGTCGATTTTTTCAGCATCGGGACCAACGACCTGGTGCAGTATACGATGGCGATCGACCGCGGCAACGAGCGGGTCGCCTACCTCTACCGCCCGGCGCATCCGGCGATTCTGGAATTGATCCGGCGCACCGTCGAGGCGGCCAACCGGCACAACATCTGGGTCAGCGTCTGCGGCCAGGTTGCGGCGGACGCCGCCATGGTTCCGCTGCTGGTTGGGCTGGGCGTTCACGAACTCAGCATGACGCCTTCGGCGATCGCGGTGGTGCGCCGGGTGATCCGCAGCATGTCGATGTACGAAATGGAACAGACCGCCCAGGCGGCGCTGAACTGCACGAACGCGACCGATGCGCTGGCGGTTTCCGAAGCGCTGCTCAATCTGCGGGCGCCTGAAATTGCGAATATCTGACGGAAATCATGAACGAAAACGAGACAGTAAAAAAGTTGAAGACGATTTACCTCTCCGGTCCGATCATGGAGGAACATGACGGCATTGCCCGCGAGTGGCGCGAAACAGCCAAGTCGTTGTTGAGAAGCGATTACCGGCTGCTCGACCCGATGCGCCGCAAATTCGTGGACCGCGAGGTCGACAGTGCGAACGAGATTGTGGAATTCGACCTGCTCGACGTGCGCAAGGCCGATATTGTGTTAGTGAACTACAACCGGCCGAGCATCGGGACGAGCATGGAAGTGTTTTATGCGTCGCACGTGCTGGGCAAATTCGTCGTGGCGTTTTCTCCGTACGAGTACCGGGAGTGCAGTCCGTGGATGGTCCGCTACTGCACCAAGATTCTCGGATCGCTCGAAGAGGCGGCCGCCTACATTTCCAATCATTTTTCACCGGATATGGAATAGGAGTCACTTATGTGCGGAATTATCGGATACACCGGGCAGCGTTGCGTTGCTCCGATTCTGCTGGACGGACTGAAGCGCCTCGAATACCGCGGGTACGACTCGGCCGGATTGGCCCTGGTCGGAGATGGCACACTGTGTGAAGTCAAAGAGGTCGGCAAGGTCGCCCGGCTGGAAGCCGCCTGCTGCGCCGTCGCCGACAGTCCGGCGATTTGCGGCATCGCGCACACGCGCTGGGCGACGCACGGCGTCCCGTCGATGGTCAACGCGCATCCGCACTGCGACGCGAACTACGAATTCGCGATCGTCCACAACGGGATCGTCGAGAATCATCATGAATTGCGCAACCATCTGGAGAAGAAGGGGTATCACTTCCGTTCCCAGACCGACTCCGAAGTGATCGTCCACCTGATCGCCGATGCGTATGAGGGGGATCTCCTCGCGGCGACCGCGGCGGCGGTCCGGCAGATCACCGGAACCTACGGGCTCGCGGTGGTCTCCGTCCACCATCCCGGACTCATCGTCGCGGCGCGCAAGGGCAGCCCGCTGGTGATCGGCGTCGGCGACGGCGAAAACCTGATCGCCAGCGACATCGCGGCGCTGCTTTCACACACCCGCCAGGTGATCTACCTGAACGACGGAGACATCGCGGCGATCACCGCCGACCGGGTGGATCTGCGCGATATTTCCAACGTTCCGGTGGAGCGCGAAGTCGCCAAGATCGACTGGGACGCGGCGGCGGCGGAAAAGGGCAATTACCCCCATTTCATGCTCAAGGAGATTTTCGAGCAGCCGGAGGCGATTGAGAACGCGATTCGCGGCCGGATCGACCACGAAATGGCGACGGCGGTGCTCAACGGTATGGGTTTTTCTCCCCGCGAGCTGGCGCAGATTTCGCGAATCGTCATTGCGGCCTGCGGCAGCAGCTATCACGCCGGGCTGGTGGCGGAATATTATTTTGAAGACATCGCCGGGATTTCGACTTCGGTCGAGCAGGCGGCGGAATTCCGCTACCGCAACCCGATCATCGAACCCAATACGCTGGTGATTCCGATCAGTCAGTCGGGGGAAACCGCCGACACGATCGCGGCGGTCCGCGAGGCGCTGGCCAAAGGCGCGCTGATTTCGGCGCTCTGCAACGTGGTCGGCTCCACCATCGCCCGTGAATCGGGCCGGGGAGTCTATCTCCACGCCGGTCCCGAAATCAGCGTGGCTTCGACCAAGGCGTTTTCGAGCCAGGTGATTGTGCTGCTGCTGATGGCGCTGCTGCTCGGCCGCAACCGGCGGCTCAGCCGCAGCGAGGGAGGCGACCTGGTGCGCGATATCGAACAGGCGCCGGAGCTGATTCGCAGCGTGCTCAAGCAGGCGGAGACGATCCGCACGATCGCAAAGAAATATGCGAAGTACGACGACTTCTTCTATATTGGCCGCGGCTGTCTCTACCCGACCGCGCTGGAAGGCGCGCTGAAACTCAAGGAGATCAGCTACGTCCACGCCGAAGGATACCACGCCGCCGAGCTCAAGCACGGTCCGATTTCGCTGCTGGACGAGCGGCATCCGGTGCTGGCGCTGGCCAACGACATTCCCGGCCGCGACAAGATTCTCGGGAACATCCAGGAGTGCCGCGCCCGCTGCGCTCCGGTGGTCGCCGTCGCCACGGAAGGCGACGCCGAGGTGGCCAAGCTGGCCGGCGATGTGATTTACATCCCGCACTGTTCGCGTTTCATCGTGCCGCTTCCGACGACGGTGGCGCTTCAGCTGTTCGCCTACTACATCGCCGCCGAACGCGGTTGCGAGATCGATCAGCCGCGGAATCTCGCCAAAAGCGTGACGGTGGAATAGAAAAAATGCTTCGGCTGATTTACAATCTTTTCATGCCGGTGGGCTTCCTTTTTTACGTGCCGGGGCTTTATTTCAAATATCGCAACCGGCCGGGTTGGAAGACCACGTTCAATGAGCGCTTCGGCTGTTTCTCTCCCGAGCGGGTGAAGGAGCTGGAGGCGTTTCACGGCGCGGTCTGGATTCACGCGGTGAGCGTGGGCGAAGCGGTGGTGGCGCTGTCGCTGCTGCGCGCCTGGCGGGAGAAGCAGCCGGAACGGAAATTCATCATCTCCACCACCACCACCACCGGGCAGGAGCTGGTGCGGAGCCAGGCGCCGGACAACACGGCGGTGATTTTCTGCCCGATCGATTTTCTCTGGATGGTCCGCCGCGCGCTCAACGTGCTGAAGCCGTCGATGCTGGTGATTTTCGAGACCGAAATCTGGCCGAACCTGGTGATCGAAACCCGGCGGCGGGGGATTCCGGTGGCGCTGGTCAACGGCCGCATGTCGGACCATTCGGTGCGGGGGTACCGCCGGGCGCGCTGCTTCTTCGGGCCGCTGCTGCGGCAGTTCAATCTGCTTTCCGTCCAGACCGAGGCCGATGCGGAACGGTATCTTTCGGTGTCGCCGAAGGCGAACGTGGTGGTCTCCGGCAACCTGAAATTCGACCAGAAGGCGCCCGCCGATCTGGCCGACGCCGGCTACGACGCCGTGTTCGGTTCCGGCAATCACCTGATTCTGCTGGCCGCCTCGACCCATCCCGGCGAGGAGGAGCTGGTCACCGAGACTTATCTGCGGCTGAAAAAAGAGATTCCGGATTTGAAGCTGGTGCTGGTCCCGCGCCATGTCGAACGCGCCGGGGACATCGCCGAGATGCTGACCCGGCTGGGCGCGAACTTTGTCCGCCGCAGCGCCGGAACTCCCTCGGAGGGAACGGTCGACGTGCTGCTGGCCGACACCACCGGCGAGATGCTCAAACTGATGAACGGGGCCGACCTGGTCATCATGGGCAAGAGCCTGGCCGGACATGACGAAGGGCACAACCTGATCGAACCGGCGCTCCTGTCGAAGCCGATCGTGACCGGGCATGTGCTGCGCAATTTCCGCTTCATTTTGAAGGTTCTGCTGCAGGAGAACGCGGTGGCGACGGTCACCCGCGATGCGGAGCTTTACGATCAGCTGCATAGGCTGCTGAGCGACGAAACGTTGCGGAAGGAGCTGGGCGAGCGGGCGGGGCAGGCGATTCGCCGCCACGCCGGAGCCGCCGAGAGGACGATTTCCGCCCTCGAAAAATTGTTGGATGAATCATCGAAGCATTAAAACAGACTGACCGGACGGCGGACGCCGGAAGCGGGGCTTCCGGCTTTCTCCGTTTCCGGAGAACCAGGGAGAGCGAATGAATACCAAGACCCAGCCGGCGCAGGCCAAGGCCGGAATCATCACCGCGGCCATGCGTCGTGTGGCCGAGATCGAGAAACTTCCGGCGGAGACGATCCGCGACGGGGTCGCGGCCGGAACGATTGTGATTCCGGCGAACGTCAACCATCAGAATCTGGAACCGATCGGCATCGGCCGGAGCCTCACCACCAAAATCAACGCGAACATCGGCAACTCCGCGGTGGCGAGCTGTCCGCGCCAGGAGCTCGAAAAGC
>CAYSZM010000018.1:41283-46780 GCA_964435365.1 uncultured Victivallis sp.
GCGAACATCGGCAACTCCGCGGTGGCGAGCTGTCCGCGCCAGGAGCTCGAAAAGCTCAGCTATTCGATCAAATACGGCGCCGACACGGTGATGGACCTCAGCACCGGCGGCAACATCAACGAGATCCGGCGCTCGATCATCGAGCACAGCCCGATTCCGGTGGGAACCGTCCCGCTTTACGAGGTGCTGGCGCGGTGCGAGACGGTCGACAATATGACCGAGGAACTCATTCTGCAGGTGATTGAAGAGCAGGCGCAGCAGGGGGTCGATTACATGACCATCCATGCCGGACTGCTCAAGGCGCAGGTTCCGGCGGCGAAGAAGCGGGTGCTCCGCATCGTCAGCCGCGGCGGTTCGATCCTCGCGGCGTGGATGGTGAAGTTCGACCGCGAAAATCCGTTCTACACGGCGTTCGACAAGATTCTTGAGATCTGCCGCAAATACGACGTCACGCTTTCGCTCGGCGACGGGATGCGTCCCGGCTGTCTTGCCGACGCGAGCGACGAGGCGCAGTTCGCCGAACTCGACGTGTTGGGCGAACTGGTCCGCCGCTGCCGCGCCGCCGACGTCCAGGCGATGGTCGAGGGGCCCGGACACGTCCCCTTCGACCAGGTTGCCATGAATATGACCCGCGAACGCGAACGCTGCGAAGACGCTCCGTTCTATGTGCTCGGTCCGGTGGTGATCGACTGCGCGCCGGGCTACGACCATATCACCAGCGCGATCGGCGCGACGATGGCCGCCTATTCCGGTGCGGCGATGCTCTGCTATGTGACGCCGAAGGAGCACCTCGGGCTGCCGAATGCCCGCGATGTCCGCGACGGCGTGATCGCCTACAAGATCGCGGCCCACGCCGCCGACGTGGCGCACGGCCGTCCGGGAGCCCGCGACCGCGACGACGCGATCAGCCGGGCCCGCGCCGATTTCGATTGGGACAAGCAGTTCGAACTCGCGCTCGACCCCGAAAAGGCGCGGGAACTTCGCGCCGAGGCGCTGGCCGAACGCGACCTGCCGCCCGACCACGGGCACGGCGACGAACGCTTCTGTACGATGTGCGGGCCGAATTTCTGTTCCATCCGAATCAGCAAGGGGTTGTAACCATCCGGGATGAGAGAGCTCGCGCAACAGCTTCTGGAGACGGCGGGGAGGGGAACTCCGGCGCAGCCCCTGGGCCGGAGCGTGCTCTACGCCTGCCGCCGCGAAGACGGCGGCCCGGTGCTGCTGGTCGTCTCCGAATGCCGCAAACAGCTCCCCGGCGGATTCGACGGGGAGGAGCTTCGCCTCAATGACGGCGCGATTGCGCTCGTCTGTCCTTTTATCGCGGTCAATGCCGTTGCGCTGCGCCGCCATTTTCCCTGGTGCGCGCCGTCGATTCCGGGCGGGGAACGGCCCACGGCCGCCCTCGGTTCGTGGGAGGAGACGGCGGAGCGGCTGTCGCTGTTGCGCGGCCGCAGGCTGATTCCGGTTTTTCCCGCGTCGCCGCGAGGAGAACTGCGCGCCGCCGATGCCGCGACCTTTCTGGTGTTCGCCGCCGGGTTCCGCGACGGATTCGCCGTGGACGGCGGCCGGGTTTCCACGGTGGCCGGAGTCGAGAAGGCGCTGGCGGAAGGCGCCGGGGCGGTCACGCTGACCCCCGGCGGGGAAGGCGTGACCGGAGAGATTGCGGAGTATGCGGGGAAGCGTTTTGTGCTCGACTCCCGCGATGCGGTGGTTTTCTCGCGGGAGACGGCGGAGCGTTGCGCCGCCCGCTTCGGCGGAGTGGTGGAGACGGCGGCGGCGCTGAAAGCGAAACGGTCCGCGCCGTTCGACCTCGGAATCGCGCTCGATGCGAAGGAGATTCCGGCGGACGCGGCCCATCTTTACGTGGTTCGCGAGCTTCGCCGGCGCGGGGTCGATTGTTCGGTGATTTTTCCGGTGGAACCGGATTTCTCGGAGGCGTTCCGGGTTCATGCGGCGATCGCCGGGATGTTCGGCGGTTACCGGCTCGCGTTGCCGCTTTCCGGAATTTCTCCGGAGCGGTTCCGTGAGCTCCGCCGCGCGTATGGCGGAGCGCTTCACCTGGAGCCGGATATGGCGGTGTGGAAGCAATTTGCGGCGTATTTTCCGGCTTGAGACTTGAAAGAGCGCCGAACAGATGTCATATTAGTTCAATGGATGCTGACACGCAACAACTGTAATTTATAAGGAGAGATCATGAGTTTGAATTTGATTCTGGCCGATGCCGCCCCGAAAACCACCGCGATCGGACCGGGTGCCGTGCAGACCGCCGCTCCCGCCGCCGGTCCCGCCGGTGTGCAGACCACGACTACCGTCGTTGCCGAGCCGGGTGCGCCCGCCGCCGCCAAGGAGCAGCCGCAGGTTCCGTTCTACGCGAACCCGATGTTCATGATCCTCCTGATGATCGCCGTGCTCTTCTTCTTCACCTTCCGGTCGAACAAGAAGCAGCAGCAGAAGCGTCAGCAGATGATCGACTCCATCGTCAAGGGCACCCGCGTCCTGCTCAATACCGGTGTCTACGGCACCATCGTCGAAGTCAAGGACAAGACCTACATGATCGAAATCGCCGACAAAGTGGTGGTCGAGGCGGTCAAGGCGGGCGTTTCCGAAGTGATCGGCCAGGGCGCCGCTCCGGAAAAGAAATAAAAAACGACGGGACGGCAGGATTCGAATGGATAAAAGACCGTTGATTTTGCGTACGCTCATTACGCTGGTGGTCGTGGTGGTATTCGCCTCCGCGATCCATCCGCTGTTCGAGCGCGATTATTACGAAACCTTCAAGGGGCTGCTGGTGAAGTCCGCCGATGTCGATCAGGCGAAAGCGCTTCAGGGCGAGGCGGATACCCTGGTTGCCGACGCCCGGAAACTCCAGGCGGAAGACGCCAACCTCTTCCAGTCCCAGGCGCTCCTCAAAGCCGCCGATGCCAAGGGCGTCGACCTGACCAAGCTGGTCAAAGGCAGCGGCCTTCAGGACAACCGCGACGTGATGAGCGTGATCCGCAAGCATGCGTCAAGCTCGATCCGTCTCGGCCTCGACCTGAACGGCGGCGTCGAATTCATCCTCCAGCTGGTGCCGGACAAGGAGTTCCTTGAGAAGCTCAAGAGCGATGGCGGGAATGAAAGCCGCGAACAGGCAGAAGCCCGGATGCAGCGTGACTTCGACCGCTACCGCGATATCGCGATCGAAACGCTCCGCAAGCGTCTCGAAGGACAGAAGATCTTCGAAGCCGAAATCGCTCCTTCCGGCAGCCAGTACGTCGCTCTGCGCGCCCCGGTCGTCGCCAAGGACGAGAAGGTCAAGCTGATGAACCTGATCAAGATGAGCGCCAAGCTCAACTTCCGCATGGTTCACCCCGACAACCAGAAGCTTGTCGCCGGACTTACTCCGGAAAACGAGAAGAGCTTTGTCGCGCCCTTCGGTTACGAACTGATGAAAACCAGCGAATTCCGCGCCGGCAAGGCGCCGCTGGTCAGCTATTTCCTGGTCGAAAAACGCCCGGTGATGACCGGCAAGGACATCGTCAATGCATATCCGAACAAGGACCAGTTCGGCCAGCGGTCGATCCAGCTTGCGTTCAATTCCCGCGGTGCGGCGCAGTTCGCCGAAGTGACCCGCGCGAACGTCGGCCACCTGATGGCGATCGTGCTTGACGGGCACCTTTACTGCGCGCCGCGGATCAACGACGCGATCACCGGCGGCCAGGCGAGCATCACCGGCCGCTTCTCCGACGAAGAGGTGAAGAGCATCGCCGATGCGCTGATTTCGGGCAGCTTCCCGTTCCAGATCAAGATCGACGCGGTGTTCGACACCGACCCGAAGCTCGGCGCGGCCAACGTCGCCAACGGCATCTGGGTCGGCGTCTTCTCGCTGATTCTCGTTGCGCTGTTCATGTGCGTCTACTACCGGCTGGCCGGTACGATCGCGGTGGGGGCGCTGCTGCTCAATATCGTGCTGGTGCTCGGCGCCATGGCGGCGTTCAACGCGACGCTGACGCTGCCGGGCATCGCAGGCATCATCCTCACCATCGGTATGGCGGTTGACGCCAACGTGCTGGTGTTCGAGCGCATCCGGGAAGAGATGGAGTCGGGCAAGAATCTCCGCACTTCGGTCGATCTCGGTTACAGCCGCGCGTTTTCGGCGGTGTTCGACGCGAACGTGACGACGCTGATCACGGCGATCATCCTGATGTACGTCGGCACCGGCGCGGTCAAAGGTTTCGCCGTGACGCTGGCGATCGGCATCCTGTCGAGCCTGTTCACCGCGCTCTTCGTGACCCGGTTGGCGTTCGATTACCTCTTCCGTTTCACGAACCTGCAGACGCTGAAGATGATGAAGATCTTCAAGAACCCGAAATTCGACTTCGGGGCGATGCGGAACAAGGCGTTTGCGGTTTCCGGGTTCCTGATCATCGCGTCCTTCGTCCTCTTCGCCGTGAAGGGCAAGGAGATGCTCGGCATCGACTTCACCGGCGGTACGGTGGTGTCGTTCAACTATGCCGAACAGATTCCGCAGGGGGACATCGAGAAGGCGCTCGAGGCGGCCGGCTATGAGGCTTCGGTCACCTACAAATACAACGCGATGGCTCGCGACGACAACCGCAAGCTTGAAATTCTCGTGCGCGGCGACCTGACCAAGGGCACGGTCGAATCCTCGTCCAGCCCGAAGGATGTGCTGCGGGAGCTGCTCAACAAGAAATTCCCGAAGGCGGAGCTTTCCGGCGGATTGGAATCGAGCGTCGGCGGTTTGATCGGCGACGAGTTCCGGAATGCGGCGCTGATCGCGATCGGGCTGTCGATCATCGGCATCGGCATCTATATCTCGCTTCGCTATGAGTTCATCTATGCGTTCTCCGGCATCGTTGCGCTGGCGCATGACGTGATCATTTCGCTGGGGATCTTCATCGCCACCGGGCGGAACGTTTCGCTCACCGTGGTGGCGGCGTTGCTGACCGTCATCGGTTACTCGATCAACGACACGGTGGTGGTCTTCGACCGAATCCGTGAAAACGTGAATCTCGGCACGTGCAAAACGTTCAGTGAAAATGTCAATCTCTCGATCAACCAGACGCTGAACCGAACGCTGCTGACCAGTTTCACGACATTCATCGTGGTGTTCGTGCTGTTCCTCGGCGGCGGAGTCGCGATCAACGACTTCGTGCTGATCATGATGCTCGGCATCATCGTCGGCACCTACTCGTCGATCTTCATCGCCGCGCCGCTGGTCACCATCTGGCACAGCAAGGGCAAGGCGAACAGCAACAACAACGTCAAGCAGCTGGACGAATCCGACTCGAAGAAGCTCGAGGGGTAAGATTCCGGTTTGCGGAATTCCGGCCGACCGGCATTGACAACCGGCCGGCCTTTTTGATGAAACAGACATAACTTGAAGGTAAGAAGCGAATATGTTCGGAAATCTGGGTGAACTCGCGAAGATGATGTCCAAAGCCAAGGACATCCAGGCGAATCTGAAAAAATTCAAGGAAGAGATGCCGACGATGGA
>CAYSZM010000019.1:0-46704 GCA_964435365.1 uncultured Victivallis sp.
AAAATTTTGCCGCGTAGCGCCGAGGCGGAGTTGACCGAAGAGGTCAACTCGCCGGCCCGACCGGAAGGGAGGGCACCCGTCATATAGAAAATATAGAACGCATTTTTTCAACGTTTCCCGGAACTGGAGAGGCTCCGCCTTCGGCGCGAGCGGGTGAGTGGGCCTGGCGGTCAACTCCACCACTGCCGGATATGGGTGTTGTCTCGTGCGACGCCCCGCTACTCCGGTTTCCTGCGGATCAAAAGCAGCATCATCAGCGCCACGATCACCGCGGCGGCGAACCCGGCCTGTTCGTTGTAGAAGTAAGCGCACGCACTCCCCGCCAGCGCCGCCGGAACGAAAATCAGGAGCAGCGTGAAGATGCACCCCGCGATCTTGATGCCGAGGGCGACTATGATCACCAGCGCCAGAGCCGCACCCGCGGCCAGCAGCACGGTGACCGGGTCGATTGCCTGTAAATCCATCTGTTCCGTTTCTTCGCCGTTATCGTTATTCTAACGGTTTACTATACCGTGTCTCATTCTTTTCTGCAAGTCCTCTCCCCTCCGGGCCGGAAAAATCGGATGAAATTCACCGATTCAGGGCCCCCGGCGATATGTAACTATTGAAAAAGCCCGGTCCGGCAATTATATTAAATTCAGTAAATTAATTGTGCAGGCGCTTTTGCATCAAGGCGCGGCCTCTCACATGGAGATAATGATGGACTCTGCCGCTTTTGAAGACCTCCTCGTAACAGCAACCTCTGCTCCTGACAAAAAAACATTGGAAAAACTTCTTGCTTTGCTGGCGACCGCCGGCAACCCGATTCCCGCTCCGGTCGTGGAACAGCTCAATCTGCTCTGGGAAGCCTGGGGCGGGGAAGAGCTCGACGACGCCCAGGGCGCGTTCTGCATCGGACTTGCCGCGCTGCCGATGACCGACAGCCCGCTCTTCCGCAAACTGCTGGCGCAGTCGGTCAAGGCGGTGCTGCCCAACTATCTTTCCCGTCCGCCGGTCATGAAAGCGCTCGGCGTCCGCGACGAAAATGTGGCGCTCTCCGACTTCGCCGCCCGGCTGCAGCGGCTCCGCGTACTTAAAAACGGGCTGATCCTGTTCCTGCCCGGCTCCGCCCGCTGGGGGATCGCCGGTTCGCTCGACAGCATCGGCTCGCTCGCTGTGAACACCTGGGGCGGCACCGGCGGTTCCGCTGCGATTCCGCTGGATACCGTGCTGCGCGAAGCCGTTCTGCTCTCGCCCGGTCCCGAACTGGTCAAGCTCGTCGACGGCAGCCGGAGCGTGATCCCGGCGGTCGATTTCCGCGCTACCGTTGCGCGCAAGGCGCTGGTTCCCGTCTCTGACGCCGTGATGAAGCTGATGGCGCAGAACGGTTGCGCCCGGGCGCTCGAACGCGCCGCATTCGAAAAATACTGGGACAGCAAAGCGGGCAGCGGCCACTCCTCCTCTTCCCGCCGCGCCTGCAACGGCCGCAGCCTGAAAGAGGTCGATCTCCTGCTCTCCGCCGAGGATGCGGATGGAGAGGGTGCATTTTCCGAAGAAGAAGTCGCGGGTTTCCGCGGCTTCTTCAGTAATCTCAAGCCCGATACCGCGGCGCGCGAGGCGAAACTGCTCGCTTCGATCGTCGCCCGGCTCCAGCCGCGCTCGACATCGGAACAGCTCAAGGAGATGCTGCCTCCGCTTCTGGCCAAGGCGCCGTTCTGGCCTGCGAAACCGACCGCCGCGCCGCTCGCCCTGATGAGCGTCTGGGGCGAACTCCCCGCCAAGGACCTGGAGCTGCTCGCCCAGGTGACCGCCGCGATTTTCCCCGAGGAATACCTGGCCGAATGCGCGGTGCGGTTCCCGCTTAAATCGCTCAATGCGATCTGCGCGAATGTTTCGGATGAAACACTTTACGATCTCTTCATCGACCAGAAGTTCTGTACGCCGGACTTCCTTCTCTGGATTTGGAAAAACCGCAAGAAGCGCGACAGCGCCGAACTGATGTCGCTCTTGAACGTCGATACCGTTTCGCGGGCGCTTTCGCTGGACAACCTGCCCAAGGCGTGGGGCGCCGGCCAGCGCGAACTGCGGACGCTGTTGCTCAACAACGCCGACTTCCAGAAGCAGCTGATTCACGCCGCTTCCGAAGACGTGATGATGTTCGCCGCCGCGCTGCAGGGCGCGCTCTTCCTCAGCTCCGGCGAGCGCCAGAGCCTGATGGTCAAGCTGGCCCGGGTTTCTCCGCTGCTGCGCGACCATCTCGAAAACGGCGCCGGCCAGCGGATTCTCAAGGCCGGCATCGGCAAGGTCGACACCGACGCACCCGCCGGCGACGAGCCCAACTACACCAGCGTCAAGTCGCACAAGCGCCTGATTAAAGAACTGGAAGACATCATCAACGTTCACATTCCCGAGAACCGCGAGGCGCTGAAAGTCGCCCGCGCCCACGGCGACTTCCGTGAGAACTCGGAATTCGACGCCGCCAAGGAACGGCGCAACTTCCTCGGCCGCCGCCGCACCGAACTCGAGCGCGAACTTGCCCGCATTCAGCCGGTCAACATGCGCGCCGTGCGGGTTGAGGATCTGGCGATCATCGGTTCCGAAATCGAACTCAAATACGAAGACGGCGAGATCGAAATCTACCAGCTGCTCGGCGCGTGGGACGGCGATCCGGACCGGAAGTTCCTCGCCTACCGCACCCGCCTCGGACAGGCCGTGCTCCATCGCCGGATCGGGGAATCCGTCGAGGTTCCGGGCGGACGCGCGTGCGTGCTCGCCGCGGTCCGTCAGCTGTCCGAAGCGATTATCGCGGAGCTCGATGTGTGAATCTCTCCCGGTTACGAGCGATCTATTATCCGCTGACCGTTCCGCATCCGGAGCGGCTGCGGCGCTGGCACCGTAAAATCGATTACGGTTCCGCCAGGGTCGTTTTTTCCGGGAAGGTTTCCGCGACGCATTACTCCATTCCGGCGCCGTCGCCCCGGCTCAAAGGGCGGCGGATCGCCTTCGTCACCGATTTCCATTATTGCGGGACTCCCCGCGACCGGAAGCTGGCGGCGCTGGCGGCGGAACGGGTCCGCGAGTGGAAGCCCGACGTCCTCTGCTTCGGCGGCGACCTGGCGGCGGACGCTTCCCAGCTTGACCTTCTGCCGGAACTGCTCGAACGGTTCCGCGACGCCGCGCCGCTGCAGCTGGCGATTCCGGGTAACTGGGAGCGGGGGAAAACCTGGCTCCGCAATGATTACTGGGCGGCGCTTTACGACCGATTCGGCATCCGCTATCTCTGCAATTCCGGCGTCGATCACGGCGATGTTCACTACTACGGCTGCGACGAGCTGGCCAACGGAGACCCGCGTCTGCCCGATCAGTGGCCGGAGGAGAAGACGGTCGTAATGCTCGCCCACCGGCCCGATACGGTCATTGCGCTCGACACGTTTCACACGCTCAACCCGGTCGAGCTGATCCTCTGCGGTCACACCCACGGCGGGCAGGTGCGCTTTCCGTTCATCGGCCCGGTCTATGCATCGAGCATGTACGGCTGCCGCCTGGCTTACGGTCTCTTCGAGCGCCGCGGCGGAACTCCCCGGATGATCGTGAGCTCCGGCATCGGCAACCGCTCCTTCGGCTTCCGGTTCAACTGCCGCCGCGAAGTTGTGCTCATCGAATTCGTCTGATTTACCTGCCGCTTTCTTGCAAATTGAGCGGCCGCATGGTATATTATCGAATTGACACCACAAGCGGACCATCTTTATACCCGGGAGATATATTATGCGTAAAGTACTGATTCCGACCAAGCTGGATAAGTTTGCCGCAACCATGCTCTCCGATCGCGGTTACAACGTCGTGCTGGACGGCGTGACCCCGATCCTGGACCTCGTGAAGGCGAATGCCGATGCGGAGGTACTGATTGTCCGCAGCGAGAAAATCACGCCGGAGATCATCGACCTGCTTCCCAGCCTGAAGCTGATCGTCCGCGCCGGCGCCGGTTACAACACCATCGACACGAAATATGCGCGCAAACGCGACATCGACGTGATGAACACCCCGGGCGCGAACTCCAACGCGGTCGCCGAAGAAGTCGTCGCCCTGATGCTCGCCGCCAGCCGCCATGTCATCGCCGCCGACCTCTCCACCCGCAAGGGCGAATGGGAGAAGAGCAAATTCATGGGCCGCGAACTGACCGGCAAAACCATCGGCATTCTCGGGCTCGGCCATATCGGTCAGCTTCTGGTCAAACGCCTCGCCGGATTCGAGATGAAGGTGCTCGGTTTCGACCCGATGATCTCCCCCGCGCTGGCGGAGAAGCTCGGCGTCGAGCTGACCGGCGTCGATCATATCTTCGCCGAATGCGATTTCGTTTCGCTCCATATCCCCGAGAACGATGAAACCCGCGGCATGATCAACCGCCGTTTGCTCGAGCAGATGAAGCCGGGCGCGATGCTGATCAACTGCGCCCGTTCCGGAATCATCAATGAAGACGATCTCCGCGCCGTCAAGGCCGAGAAGAAACTGCTCTTCTGCAACGACGTCTACCCGAAGGACGCGGCGGGCGAAAAGCCGATCGCCGACCTCTGCGACATCATGCTGCCGCACCTCGGCGCGAACACCTTTGAGGCGAACTACGTTGCCGCCAAGCGCGCGTCGGAGCAGACCATCGCCTACTTCGAGCAGGGCATCACCAACTGCGTGGTCAACAAGTCGCTGCCGGACGGGCTCGACGCGAAATTCCAGAAGCTCGCCTATGTGCTGACCAGCCTGACCAACGCCTACCTCGGCAAAGAGAATCCGACCCGGATCGAAACCAGCTTCTACGGCGAGCTTTCGCAATACGCCAAGTGGCTGACCCCGCCGATCGCGGCCGGAATCGCCGCGGAATTCGCGCTGGACAAGGCTCCCTCCGACGCGGAGCAGTTCCTCGCCGACACCGGCATCGAACTCATCAACCGCGAAGTGGACAACGGCAAGCATTACGGCGAAGCGATGACCATCGACCTCTTCGTCGGCGGCAATTTGATCTACAAGGCCAGCGCCCGCGGGACGATCACCGAGAACAACCTGATGATTTCGCGGCTGAACGATTTCGACCAGCTCTACCTGGAGCCCTCCGGGCATCATCTCTTCGTCGAGTACAAGGATGCGCCGGGCGTGATCGGGCGGATCGCCGGAATCCTCGGCGAGAAGAACATCAACATCGTCGATATCCGTGCCCCGCAGGACCTGAAGTCAGGTCTGTCGCTCACGGTGGTCAAGACCAACGTCGAAGTTCCCGAAATGCTGGTGGAGAAGATCCGCGACGCCGTCAAGGCGAGCAAGGCATTCCAGTTCACCTACCTGCCGTAATTCGCGGCGGGATTGTCCGGCCGGGGCGGTTCCCGGCCGGAGGGTTAACCTCATGAGGTGGAGCGTTCCCGATGAATCTGCACAACGAACTCCTGACCCGGATGAAACGGACCTGGGAGATGATCCGCCCTTCCGCGCCGCCGCACCGGCCGCTGCGGAACGCCGATCATCTGGTCAAGCTGAATTTTCCGCCGCTCCTCGGGCGGCGGGATGCGGCGTATGACCATGCGTGCATGTTGATCGGCGACCAGGAGCTCTTCGGCCGCGACGAAGCCTGGCGGAGAAAGCATTACAGCACGATCAAAGGGCTGCTGGAGAGCGCGTCGGATGATACCCGGGCGATCCTCCAGACGCTTTCGAGTCCCGACACCGCCCGGCGGGAACAGGAGTTGTTCGATCTCATCACACTGATGCTGGACATCGTGGGCTGCCTCGGCGAATTCGTCCGGGTGGGGAACATGGTGCTTTCCGACACGAGCCCGGCCGCGACGCATTTCGGAATCCGCTATTCCGACACGGACCGGGCGCGCGGCGAGCGGCTGTTGAGCGAGGTGGAGATTTCCAGCCTCAGCCAGTTGCGGGTCTGCTGCACGCGGGCGCTGCCGAAAATCACCCGCTACCGCGAATACACGGTGAAGAACCTCAGCAAGCCGAACCTCTCGCGTTACCGGAAATCCTACGACGCTTACGCCGACATCTTCCGCGAAGCCGCCGGCGCACAGTAGGGGTTCGGAGTCACCGCGCAGGCGAAAGATCGAGTTCGCACCACTCCAATTCGATGGCGGAACCTTCCTGCATCCGGAATTCGAGCAGATTGTCCCCCTCATAGAGCAAGTCCGCGTCGATCTCATAGCGGCTGAAACTCTTCAGCGAAGATGGCAGTTCCGGCAAATTGAGTTTCGGGGATTGCCGCAGCACGGTTCCATTCAGCCGCACCAGCAGTTTCTCCCAGTCGGCTTCTTCTGCAAGCGAACCGAGGAGGACCGTGGCACGGTGCCCATGCAGACCGCCGCCGATGTTGATCCGCAGCGCCGATGTCGAACGGTTGAGTTGCAGCGGCAGGATATTGTCCTGCGCCACGCCCTCCGCCCGGGCGAGCGGGTCGGCATAGGTGACGACATGCCGCCGGGGGAGTTTCTCCAGCTCCTCCCGGGGGCCGCCGAGCTCTCCGTACAGGTTCCGCTGGCTCGCTTTGTCGCGGATTCCGCAGTGACCGTCCATGTGATTGAAGAGGTAGATGGCATCCGCACCGCGGTAAAGGAACGATGCGGCGAATCCCCGGGCGATTTCGGGGGTATGGAAGAACGAGGTATCGCCCCTGCCGCTGGAGCGGCAGATCAGCTCCTGCCCGGCGAACAGACGGCAGCGGTCGCCGACGATCCAGCGCCAGAGTTCAAGCTGCGGGTCGAAGTCGGTCACGCCCCAGTAACTGGACACCGTCAACTGGTCGACCAGTCCTTCGTCCACCCAGAGTTTGACGTCCATCCCCAGTCGGCGGGCGTCGTCCGGCCGGTTCGGAACCCGCACCGCCAGGGCGATCCTGTGACCCTGCCGCTTTTCCGCCTGACTGGCCAGCGCTTTGACTTCGCGCATGAACCGGGTGAGGATATGCCGGTTGCGAACGTCCGCGCCGGGGCGGAAAAAGGGCGGGGAACGCATCCAGTCCAGCTCCAGGCCGTCAAGGTCGAAGCGCTCCAGATACTCCGTCGCCAGCGCCATGAAGTGCGCATAGACTTCTTCTTCGGCGTAATCGAGCCCCTGTCCCGGCCAGACGCTTTGATAGGGCGCGCGCCGGAATTCCGGGTGTTCCAGCCAGAAATCGCTGTTCCACTGGCAGTGCGGATCGCTTACGATGTGCAGGTCGTTCATCCGCATGCTCAGGAATCCGAGGCATCCGTATTCCCGGGCGATGGCGATCCGCTTCTGCAGGTGGTCCGGCACATTGCGGCAGAGTTCCCGGCAGTTGAGCACCTGCGAAAGCACCGGCAGGAACTTGTCAGTGATCCGTTCGCCGCGGCGGGAGAGGAAGGCGCCGTCCGGCTGCTCCTCCAATCCGTCGAAAATGGATTCGAACACACCGCTTTCGTAAATGGTTCTCATGCCGTTGCCGCAGAAATTGAATTGGGCGATTCCCCCGGCTGCGACGTAGTCGGCGATCTGGCGGCGAAGCCCGCCCTTGTTCATATCCTCAATCGGACGGTTGGAGAAGAAATTCTCGAAATCCTCGTTGAAAACGATCCCTGCCATAACAAATTTTTCCATGGATGAACCAGGCGGGCGGACCCGCCTGTTGCGAAGAGCATTATTTCAGTTTGTAATAAATCGGCGGGTCGATCCGGATGGCCGTCGCGTCGTCGCGGTTCGGGCTGCTGGTGCTGAACGAGAGCCGGGTGTACGGGTGGGCCGGGTCGTCGTCGGTCTTGTAAATCACTTTGCCGTTGAGCAGGAAAATCAGCATGCCCTCCCGCTTGGCGATCTGAAGATCGGCCGGGAGCGTCAACTTGATGTGGCCGGTTTTGATCTGCCATTTCGGGTCCATGACGGTGATCATGAGCTCCTTGTCGCTGCCGAAGTTGAAGTTGACTGATTTCTTCTCGTCGTTGCCGATCGATACGAGCAGTGCATACCACGCTTTTCTGGGTTCGGCGCGGTCGAACCGCCGGAGCCGGACCGAGAGCATGGTGTTGTCGGCCAGTTCAACGGCGTCGGCGTCGACCCGGACCGTATTGGCGCCGGGGCCGAGGAGCAGCGTGCCGGGGCCGGCCAGAACCGGGACTTTCAGCCGCTCGGTGGAGATGGCTGGGGTTTCTTCGGCCTCCGGACGGCGTTCGACATTGGCCGGGTAGCTCCATTTGCCGGTGACGGCGGTGGATTCGTCGGCTTCCGGTGTGCCGGGCGGCACGATCGGCCGGAACTGTTCGGCCTTGCCGAGTTTCGGTTCGTTCGCATCGCCGGGGGCGAAGGCCACGCCGAACACCGTCACCGCGTCCAGTCCGCCGGCGAAGTCGGACGAGCGTTTGTCGCCTTTACCCAGATACCAGGAGCAGTTCCCATAGCAGCGCTGCGGTGAAACCGGCTGTTCGGCGACCTGTTTGCCGTCGATGTAGATGCGGAGCGCCGCGTTGTCGCAACTGACCCGGACCCGGCTCCAGGCGTTGTCCGGAATCGCCGCCGAACTGGTCGCTTTTTCGACTTTGAACTCCTCGTTTCCGTCGCGGACCGCCTCGATGCGGCCGTCGGGGAGAAGGTAGACATTGACCGCGTCGCTCCAGCCGGAGCGGGTGACGATCCCCTGCGCTTTGCCGCGCCCGGCGTCGGGTCGGATCAGGAATTCGACGGTCGAATTGCCGACCGGGTAGGTGCGGAGCCGCATTTTGACGCTCTCCTTGCCGGTGAAGCACAGCGCCTTGCCTTCGCCCGCACTGCCTTCGCAGAACATGGATTCCGGAATCGCCACCGGCATGTCGCCGTAGCGATCATTGCCGTTGTTCTCGAAATCCCAGCGTCCGCCGCGGATCGAGAGCGGCGAGAGTTCGGCGCGCCGCACTTTGGGGGTCTGGAACGGAATGTTCTTGCCCAAGTACTCGCTCCGTTCCTTCCAGCCGGTCGCGCCGGACGCGGTTTCGATCGTCGTCGCGGTTTCGACCAGTTTCGCCGGGATCGGCGCAGTGTTTTCGGCGAACGGCCAGACCGGAACCGACCAGCCGTTTCTGCCGTCGGCGCTTTCAAAATGGAGCTGCCAGCGGTCCTGCGGCCGCGCTTTGCCGAAGAACGCAAAGTCGAACGAGCCCGATTTCCGGTTCAGCGCGGCGCGGTTCTGCATGGTGCCGTCGGCGGGGGCTGCCTGAATGACGACGCCGCCGTATTCAAGGTGTTCCCGCTTCGCCAGTTCGGCGGCGGAGAGGACCAGCGGCTCCTGTCCGGAGACGGCGAAGCGGAGCTTCAGATCGGGGGTTCCGGCGACGGTCAGTGCGACCGGAGTCCAGGACAGGCTGTTCATCGAACGAAGCGAGGAGGCGTCCCATTTGAAACTTTTCGAATTGTTTTCTCCGAATTTCCTCACGGCGGAGACGATCCGGCCGTTCTCCGGGGTGACGGTGAGGTTCGGCTTGCCGGAGAGATAGATGTTCAGCAGCGATGTTCCGTCGGTTTCCGGAGAGACCACGGCGACCGGGCGGTCGTTGCGCCAGAGCGAAACCCGCTTGAGTTCGACGGGGGAGTCGTAATTGCCGGAGACCCGGATGCGGCCGTCGGCTTCCGCCTTCAGTTGCAGCGAGCTCTCCGGCATGATGATTTTGCTTGCCGCGGTTTTCACCGTCACCGCGTTCTGGTGCCAGCCGTTGACCAGCAGCACTTCCGGCAGCCGGACGGTCTTGCCGTTCACGGTGAATTCCGGGATAAGGAGCGGATATTTCGCCAGCGCGGTTGATGGAATCAGCCATTCGGCGCGGTCGAACTCATTTCCAGAGAGCGACTTGACCGGGAGCTCGGCGACGGCTTTTCCGGTTTCGTCGAGAAGCAGCCCTTTCACTTCGACTTTGCCGGATTTGAGGGTGGGCAGCGTCATCGCCTCGAAGCGGAGCAGCGTGCCGGGAATCTCTTCGCGGTGGTAGGCAAAAGCCACCTCCGGCTTGCCGGTCACGGTGTCGATCCCTTTGAAGCGGTCGGAATACGCCTTGGTGATCAGCGGGTTCGCAGGAGTGAAGACCATCGGGAGCAGGCTGGTTTCGTCGTGGTCGTTCCAGGTGGTGAAGTGCAGGAACTTCGCCTTGGGGATGTCGGCCGCCTCGAAGGAGCGATGCGCCTGGTCGAATCCGCAATGGACTTGGTAGAAGTCGTTGCGCCCGTTCAGCCACGCGCCGTAATAACCGGGATAAACGGGAGCCATCAGCTCTTTGCCCGTCTCGTTCGCGAGCTGTTCATACAGTTTCATCTTGTCCTCAATCGAACTCTTGTCGATTTCAGTCATTCCGAAAGCGTAGATCATGTCGGCCAGTCTGACATGGGCGCGAAGTTTTTCAATAGGCGGCCTCTGGTAGCCGATGCCGAGGTTGCCGACGAGGAAGATGTCGTAACCGGCCTCTTTCAATCCGGCGCGGATTGCGGCGAGCTCTTCCGGCGTCCAGGCGAGGAAGGTGTAGAAATTGACCACCGGCCTGCCATTCCAGTGCGGATAGTTGGGGTGGTTTCCGAACAGGTCCAGCATCCGCTTGAGCTCTTTGACCTGCTGGGCGACGCTGGTTTTCACGTCGAGGCAGACGCCGATCTGGAAATCGGTGCCTTCGGCCGCCTTGAGCATGGTGTTCATGGCATCGACGAAGGCGGTCGGTCCGCCCGCCTTGCTTGCCACCAGGTCCGGGAAGAAACCGTCGATTCCCTGCGCCTTGGCGTTGGCGAACTCCTGCTTCCAGTCTTCGACATCGTTTCCGGTCGAGTCCTGGAGCGGAAAGTTGTAGTAGTTGATGGCGGTCAGGCTGGTGTTGAACGGGGTGTGCCACGGCGTGTGGTGCGCCCAGCTCATTTTCCGGTTCGAGATTTCCCCGCCGTGAGCGGTGGCGAAGGCGAGGAGCAAAGCTCCCGCACAGAGTACGTTTTCGACTCGCATATAATGTCTTTCTTCGATTGGATGATCGGGGGGAGGGGGACTTAATTGGTTCCGAGCCAGAAGAGCTTCCCGAGGTCGGATGTTTCGGAGGGCAGCACTCCCGGATAGCGTGAGACATGCCCGTCCATGTAAGAGTTGTTCATTTTGGCGGAATGGTCGTAGCGCCGTGAGTATTCCCAAGCGGAAGCCGAGAACATGATGCGGTCGCCGTTGGTGTTCACTTTGACGTTGTGCTCGCCGAAGGTGAAGATTTTGCTGGGTTGGCGGAGTATGGTGATTTTCAACTGGACATCCCGGGCGCCCCAGCCGCTCATATGGTAGGTGGTCACTTTGCAGTTCATTCCGTAATTGGTGTACCAGGTTCCGGTATTCGGGGTGAACGAGGGGCATTTCAGCAGTTTGTACGGTTTGGGGGAGGGCTGCAGCGCTTCCTGAATGAAAGTCCGGCTCGTCCACTTGGGATTGTTCCACTGCGGATCGTTGCAGCTCCAGTTGCCCGGCGATGAAGCGGCCGGGAAGAAATCCTGATAAGAGGTCGCATATTGCAGCGCGAACATCTGGATCTGCTTGAGGTTGTTGACGCAGGTTGACGCCTTTCCCGCCTCGCGCGCCTGGTTCAGCGCGGGCAGCAGCATGGCGGCCAGAATGGCGATGATGGCGATTACTACCAGAAGTTCAATCAGGGTGAAGTTTCGTCTTCTCATTTGCATCTCTCCTGTTCTGTATGGTTGGTTTGCCGGGTGCTCAATTGTTTCGCCTTTCGAGGGGACAGACGGTCCCGCGTTTGGAGAACGAGGGAAGGATCAGGGTATTCGGACAGCGGATTTCCTGACCGTCCATCAGTTCGCGGACCATTTTTACGCCTGCCGCGATCAGGTCGTCGTATTTGCGTTCGACTGCGGAGATCGGCGGACTGAATTTTTCCGCTTCCCAGTCCACGGTCTCATGACAGATGATGCTCAGATCTTCCGGAATCCGGATGCCGTTCCGCTGCAGATCCGAGATGAACGCCTTGGTGAACAGGCCGGAGAAGACCAGGAGCGCGGTCGGCCGGTTCGGGGCTTTCAGGAACGCTTCGCTGACTTTTTTGAGTTCTAATTGGAAATCTCCGGCGGGCTGGTTCTCCGCGTGGAAGGTGTCGGACCGCAGCAAAGAAAGTTCGCTCATCGCCGTGTCGAACGCGTGGCGGAAATCCTGGAACACGCCCAGTGTTTCCGGACCGTTGATCAGGCCGATGTTGGTATGCCCGAGCGACGCGAGGTAATAGACCGCCTGCCGCAGGGAATTTTCGTTGTCGAACCCGACGGAATATTTTCCGGGTTCGCAGAGGGTGACGAAGGGAAGCACGAGGTCGTTCTCTATAAAATGTCTGGCTGCGTTTTGCGGGGCTCCGGCGATCAGCAGCCCGCCGACCAGTCCGTTGGTCAGCATCTGCGGCAGCGCTTCGCGGTTCCGGTAGCAGTCGAACCATTCGAGCTGGAAGTGGATGTTGTTGCGCAGACACTCCTGCATGAATTGCACGGTCATATCCATGAAACCGGCGTTTTCGCGGATCAGCTCTTCCTTTTCGAAGATCAGGAGCCCGAGGTCTTCCACCCGCTTGCTTTTGAGCAGCCGCGCCGCCGCATTGCTCCGGTAACCCATCCGGTGGGCCAGGGCGACGATCTCGCGTTTGCGGGTGTCGCTGACCCGCCCGGCGCCGGAAAGCGCCGCCGAAACGGTCATGACCGAAACCCCCGCGGCTTCCGCGATATCCTTCATGCCGATCTTGTCTTTTCGTGCCGGAGGCATCGTTCTTCTCCTTGTGGTATAACATTAGCCTTAACGTTACAGCAAATATTATGATCGATTTCGCTTCGATTGTCAAGAGGGTGGTATGGAAAAAACGTAAAAAAACCGGAATCGGTCTGATTCCGGTTGCTGATTCCGATGTCCGATTCCACCTCAAGGACGGTCGGAGCGATTGAGTTTGAGCCCTTCGAGCAGCGCCTGCTTGCGTCGGGTGTTCGCCGCCGGTTTGAGGTCGTCCCGGCCGGTTCCGTCGTATTCGACGCTCCACCCGGCCCACTCCCGGAAGGCGTGGAACGTCCAATCCCAGCCGTACTCCTCGAAGACCGAGATGCAGTCGCGGATATACTGGTCCGCCCCCGGCGCCCAGACGATGGCGGAGAACTCTCCGACGTAGATTTTGCAGTTGTGCCTGAGCTGGAAGTCGCGCACCGGTTGCAAAGTTTCTTTGATCTTCTCCCGGTTCCACATTTCGCCGTCGATGATTCCGGGATAATGGACGACAGGTCCCGTCCGGTGCAGTCGCTGATGAGTATAGGAAAGCGGGAAATACATGTGCACTTTGTAGATCACATTGTCCATCCGCAGCGGAGAGAGATAGGGGTAGGTCTGCGGTCGGTTCGATTCGTTGGATTCGATCATGATCGGCGTTTCCGGGTCGATCGCCCGGACTGTCTCCGCCGCCCGGCGCTGGAGTTCCCAGTAATCGCAGTCGGACGGAATCGCCTGCACCGGTTCGTTCACCAGGTCGTAGGCGTAAATCTGCGGATTGCCTTTGAAACGGGCGGCGATTTTCTTCCAGCAGTCGAGAAACGCGTCCGCATACTTCGGTTCGAAAAACATCCGCATATTGCGCGCATCGATTTTTCCGCCCGGCGGAGAGTGCAGGTCGATCACCAGTCTGATGTCGTATTTCCGGGCGAGTTCGGCGGTTTTCTCGATTTCGTCGAGACGCTTGTCCAGCCACCGGTTGTATTCGTCGAGGTCGAGTTCGGTGCCGATTTTTCCCCAGTTCCGGGTGATCTGGGCGCGAATCAGGTTGGCGTTCCAGTCATGGAGCGTGCGCAGCATCTCGTCGGTTACCGGACCGCTGGGAACCATGACGCCGCGACGGCGCGGCGCGTTCCGGATCGGGTCAGGATATGAGACCCGATAGTCGAGATTCACCCGTTTCTCAGGGGAGAACACGACACCGATTTCCAGTGTGGAAAGATCGAATTCGATTCGGCCGGAAGCATCCTCCAGGCCGAGCGTGAGTTCGCCGCTGGAGGCATCGGCCGGAAATTCCACGATGAACGCCCCGGTTCTCCAGCTGTTTGAACTTCCCTCGGGCAAGCCGGCATCCGGCCAGAATTTGATCCCGTTTCCGGTGTAGTCCACCATGAACTTGCTGCCCAGATACGGCTTGGGGGGCTCGGAAACCTCTTGAATCCGGTAGCGGATCAGAAACGTCACCCGCTTGCCCCGAAGTTCCTTCAAATCCAGTGCCGCTTGAAAGGCGTGCATGCCTGTTTCCCGGCCGCGTGGAACGTCGATCGTCAGCAGCGTTTTTCTGTCGCGCACCTCCTTTTTGCAGAATTCATCCGTCGCTTTCCAGTTCAGCTTTCCGGAATCCGGGCCGCCCGGAATCGGAGTCAGCAGCCCCGCACAGCCGAGATACGGCAATGTGAGCGCCAGCCCGATGAGCGTTTTGATCCATCCGCTTCGCATATTCCGTTCCTCTCGCATGGGTCAATCCTGATAGGGTTCGTATAGTTTTTTCCAGCGCCGTTCCTTCTTGACATCGGCTGGGCCCTGCGTTTCGGCGTGGCCGTCGTACATGCAGACGTTCGCCCGTGAGCTGTGGCGATAGGCGGCGCCCATATAGGTGGCGGCGGTCTCTCCCTGCACCAGATAGGTCTCCATGTTCCCGACCCGCAGCGCCCAGTTTACGGCGTCGGTGAAGAGAATGCGCTGTGACGGATTCATCACCCGGGGCAGCTTAAAAGGAGCGTTTCGGTCTCCGTAGGCCCAGGCTCCTTCGCTGGCGGCGAAATCTTCGGAGGACATTCCGTAGCTGTACGCGACCTGATGATAGCCGTTCTTGACCGCCGTGGTGTTGGCGGTGTTGAATGCGACAGTGGCGTTGGGGCAGATCATCCTGCCGTCGATGCGGCCGACGAACAGGTTTTTATTCGGATCGTACCCTTCGGCGGTGTCGTATGAGCACCCGACGATGTCAAAAAAAGTTTTGTTGTCCTTCCAGGCGCGCCCGCTTTTCAGGCCGGGAACGGCGAAATCGTCATAACTTGCCGCGTACAGCTGGTTTGCCGTACCGAACTGTTTCATGATGTTGAGGCAGGTGGTCTTCCGGGCGGCGTTGCGCGCCTGGTTCAGCGCGGGGAGCAGCATCGAGGCGAGGATGGCGATGATTGCGATCACCACCAGCAATTCAATCAGCGTGAACAGCTTTTTCATCTCATGGTCCTTTCCGGTTCAGTTGAAAAATTCCAGTCCGACGATGTGCGCGTCGATGCGCTCGCCGGGGCGAAAACCCGTTTTGTAATTGATGCTCAGCTTCACCTGTTCCCCCTGCCGGGCGATCTTGAACACCGCGCGATGTTTTCCCGCGGGCAGGTCGAACGCATTGAGGTTGATGTTTTCCGGCGTCCGGCAGGTTTCGAAGTCGGCCCGGGCCATCTCCTTTCCGTCCAGGAAAAAGACCAGCGGGCAGCTTCGACCGATGGAGATGATGATGGTCATCGCCTCCTTCGTCGCGAATTCCGAGACCAGGTAGAAGACGGCGGGCCCCTGGAACCCGAACGCACCGTCCACCGGAATCAGGTCGTCGAGCGCCTGGATCAGCGCGTGAGGAGGCGAATCGGTCGTTCCGGCGACCAGTGCCGCCTCGTCCGGTGCGGCGATGTCCAGCCCCGCCCGCATGTTCAGGTGGTAGTTGCGGATCGCGGTGGAGCGGTTCGGGAAACCGTGCGTGGAGACGAAATCCTGATAGCGGCCGCCTTCGAGGTCGACCTGCGGCACCGTCGAGAAATTCCCCCAGTACGGGCCGTATGCCCGCCACGGCGTTGCGGCGGCGAAGCCGAAGACGTAACGGGTTCCGCGGAATTCCGCCTCGACGGTCAGGGCGTCGGTGATCCGGTCCGGATGGAGATGGCGGACCCGGATCGGAATGCGGGCAGAGCCGCCCGCCGGAATCGTGCATTCCGGCCGGTATTCGAGTGCGAGCTCCTCCTGCGCTTTCAACGCGAGCCGCCCCGAAATCTCTTGCTCGGAACGGTTGCAAATGAGGAGCGCGCACTTTGCCTCTCCCCCGGCCGTCAGCACCGGCGGCCCGTCGTATTCGGTTTCGAACCGCAGTTCCCGGTTTCGGACCGGCAGGCGGAACGCTTCGACTTCCGGCGGCGCGCCGGTGATGCGCAGCGCCCGGCCCCAGAACCGCTCCGCTTCGAGCGTCAGCCGGGCAATGTCGGACGCCAGCACCTGAATCCGGTCGGAGGAGCGGTGAACGTCGAAATTGGTGACGAACCCGGTATCGCTCATTCCGTATGTCTTCTGAAGCTGCTCCGCCCCCATGACGATGCCGAGGATCGCACCCGCAATGCCGCAGGTGCAGTCGGTGTCGAACCCGCTGTTGAGCGCGATCAGCGTCGCCTCTTCGATGTCGCCCCCGGACATGAGGAGCGCGGCGAGCGTGATGCCGATGTTTTCAAACATATTGGTGCAGTCGGGGTGGCCGTAGCCGCGGAGAATCCGCTCGTGAACGATTCTCCAGTCGGACTCCTCGCGGCAGAAGTGGCGGGTGTCGGCGACCAGTCGGGCCAGCTTCGAGTCGGCCGGAATCGCCGTGAGTCCGGCGTCGATCAGTCGGTCGAGGTCGCTCTCGACGAACGCCGCCGCCTCCATCGCCGCGATGAAGGACTCCGAGTGGACCGACTCCGCCGAATGGTCGAGCCGCCCGTCGAGGCGGCAGATGCGCCCGGCCAGCTCGGGGTCGCCCGCCGCGAGGCAGGCCCAGATCTCGGCGCGGATGCAGCAGCCCATCCCCTCATGGTAGAAATGGTTGTTGTACGTTCCCGACACCGGCGGGTGGATGCCGCGCCGGAAATTCCGCTTGAAATAGGCGTATTCGCCCGGATTGTAAGGGACGTTGTCGAGGAACGCCTGCGCGAGGTCGTCCGAATCGAAATCGAGCCCGACCGCTTCCAGCACATTGAGCCAGAGAATCTGGAGCTCGAGATCGTCGTTCGGCCGGGCGATCTTCCAGAACGCGGGGTCGAAGCGGTAATCGAAAAGCTGTTTGCAGCCTTCGAGCGGCGCGCCGATCGAGCCGCAGATGCATTTTCCCAGCCAGCAGCCGTACACTTTGTCGAGATAGGTCCTGTAGTCCATGTTGTTCCAATTTCCGATCTTCATTCTTTCGTTGCAATGCTTTATTATACCATGGACGTTTTTGAAAAAGTTGTACGATTCTCATAATGAGTTGTACAAAACGATATTTCTGTTGATTTCTGCGTAAATCATGCTATTTTACCACTGATTGCGGAGGGTTTCGACGATGAAATTGTATCATCTTGACGATTATGTTTCGCCCGGTTTCCCGCTGGCGGTGTGGCCGGTGCAGAAGGCGGGGGAGAACACGGTTCACCGCCACGACTGCATCGAACTGGCGTTCGTCACGCGCGGCTCCGGCGTCTGCCGGATCAATGAAATTCCTTACCCGGTCCTGCGCGGCGACCTCTACGTGCTCAATCCGCACGACACCCACAGCTATGTGATGGAGTCGAGCTGCACCTTCTACAACATCCTGTTCCGCCGGGAGTTGGTGGCCGATGAGCCGTTTCTCCGCCCCCTGCTCGACGGTTGGGAGCGGCCCTCGCGGCGTAAGCTCTATCAGTTTGAAAACGGTGAAATCGAGGCCGAAGACCGCCGCTTTTCCGAGATTGCGGAAGAACTGAAAAGCCGCCGCCCCGGATATGACTTGATGGCTCGCTCGCTTTTCGCCGGTTTCCTGGTGAAACTGGCCCGGATGAACGGACGGATTCCCGGTGTTGCGCCCCATCATCAGGAACAGCTTTCGCGGGTGTTGGAGTATATTCACTCCAATCTCGAACGCACGCTTACGCTGAAGGAGCTGGCGAAAACCGTCAACATGAGCGTTCCGGCGTTCGGCGCCGCCTTCCGCCAATGGACGGGCAGTACCGTGTCCGATTACATCGGCAGCCTGCGCATCCGCAAGGCCCGGCAGCTTCTGGAGGAGCGGACGCTCTCGGTCGGTGAAATCGCCCTCCGCCTCGGATTTTACGACAGCTGCCACTTCTCCCGCACCTTCCGCCGCAAGACCGGCATCTCCCCCCGCGAATACCGGCGGCTCTGACCGGCCCCCCGCATCGAATCCGGCAATCGGTCTGCTTGATTGTAAATTCAGTAATAATGAATATATTTGGGTTAAATCCGCTGTATAATAGATTTTTTTAAATATTAATGCAATATAGCTGATTTTGCCACTTGAAAAGGAGTCCTCTCATTTTATATTAGTAAGAACAGGGATCACCAACCAAACAGGGAGCGGATCATGAAAGCCAGATCGATCGAAGAACAGAACAAAGCGATGAGCGAAGCGTACTGGAAGCTCTGGAACCCGGAGGAGCAGGCGCGGATCGACCGCGACATCGAGGCCAACCGCAAGGCGGACGGGGTATTCCGGGTCGCCGGGATTCCGGAAGGCGCCGATGTGAAGGTCGAACAGACCTCCCACGCGTTTGTCTTCGGCGCGCACATCTTCAACTTCGACCAGCTCGGCTCCGACGACTGCAACGCGAAGTACAAGGAGCTCTACGGTACGCTGTTCAACTCCGCGACGATCGCTTTTTACTGGCGCTGCTTCGAACCGGAGGAGGGGAAGCCCCGCTTCGCCGCGAAGTTCGAAGACACCGCGGCCTATTGGAACAAGGTCGCCGAGCCCAAGAAGGAACCGCACTGGCGCCGCCCCGCCACCGATCCGGTGGTGGCCTTCTGCAAAAGCAAGGGAATCCGGCTGCACGGTCACACGCTGACCTGGGGAAATTACAAATGGCAGTATCCCGACTGGGTACAGGACAAGCTCCCGGCCGCGTTGCGCGCCAAATTCATCACCGCCCAGAACCACAGCGAAAATCCGACCCGCGCCCTGTTCGAATCGTTCACTCCGGCCGAGATCGAGGCGATGTTGCCGGAATTCGTCGATGAGCTCAACCTCCTGATGGCGAAGCGGATTCTCGAAATCGCCCGCCATTACAAGGGGACGCTCGACAGCTGGGACATCGTCAACGAGAGCGCCTCCGATTTCGAGAAGGGCCTGATGATTCCCGGCGACGGCGTCTGCAAGAGCTGGTACGGTCTGATGCCGGGCGATTACACCTACCGCTCGTTCAAGATCGCCGACTCGATCTTCCCGAAAGGCGTCAAGCTCAACATCAACGATTACAACCTCAAAGAGTGCTACCGCGACCAGACGCTCGACCTCTTGAAGCGCGGCTGCAAGATCGATATCATGGGCGCGCAGATGCACCTCTTCGATCCGCAGGTCTGCCTCGACCTCGCCGACGGCAGGAACGAGGTCCAGTCGCCGGAGAGCGTCCGGGCCACGATGGAACGCATCTCGCAGGCGGGACTCCCGATCCACCTCAGCGAAATCACCATCACCGCGCCGCCGTGCGGCGAACGCGGCGAGGACATTCAGGCGGTGATTTCACGGAACCTCTACCGGCTCTGGTTCAGCCTCTCGCCGATGATGGGAATCACCTGGTGGAACGTGGTGGACGACTGCGGCGCACCGGGCGAACCCGCCGTCTCCGGCCTCTTCAAGCGGAACATGGAACCTAAACAGTCTTTCCACGCGCTCGACGGCCTGATCCGCAACGAGTGGATGACCCGGACGAGCGTCCGCGCCGGAAGGGGAGGGGAGGTCGCCTTCCGCGGTTTCCGCGGCAGCTACAAACTCTCCTGGGAAGACGCCGCGGGCAAAACGTGCGCCGCGACAGTCACGCTCGACTAAACGCCATTCCGGGGGAGGTGACTCCCCCGGGTGGCATATCATGATCCGCAATAAGCGGTGACGGCGTCCGCGGTCAGGCGGCCGATTTCCCGGTAGTCCTTCGTTTCCAGCAGTTTTCCGTGCGCCCGCTGGTAGCTGGTTTCGAACGACAGCCCCGGAATGCCGAGCACATTCGCCGCGTGTTCCGTGGCGTTGGCAAAGCCTCCCCAGACGCCGAACGGCTTGTAGTCCGCCCGGCGGATGAAATTCGCGGCGGCGTAATCCGGCAGCGCGGATTCCACCTGCCGCGCCAGCCGTTCCGTCGCTTCGGCGAGTCCGGGCGGAATCACCCCCGCCGACGGGACGAAACAGTAGTGGTCGTCTTCGAGCATCCCCGGACTGTGAAAATCGAGAAATGCGGCGGGACGGCAACGCTCCTTCCAGTACGACTGGTCGCGCATCAGGAGCAGCGTCTCATGACGCATCGGGGCCGACGCGTCCCAGGCCCGGTTGAGGTCGTGCGGGTAGGGGTTCTTGCCGTAATCCCCGTCGAGCACGCCGTCAATGTTGGTCATCGGCACACACCAGACCAACGGTGCGCGGTCTCCGAGTTCGGCGAGGCGGCGGAGAAATCCGTCGAGAACCCACGCCCCGCTCACCTCGGCGGCGTGCTGGCGGGAAATTACGTAAAGTCCGGGACGCCCGTTTCCCGGTTCGCCGCAGGCGTTGCTCCACCGCCGGATCGGATTCCCCTTCTGGCTGACGCCGATTTCATCGCACTTCCAGTAGCCGCCGCAATCGGCGGCCAGTTGCTGCAATTCCGGTTCGCCGTAGGGATAGCACAGCGCCACTTCTGCGAAGGTTGCCGGGGTATCGACGGCCCAGCGCAGCGAAAAATGACCGTCCGGACGGCTCGCCACTTCTCCCGCCGGGAGCCGTTTCCACTCTCCGCCGTCATAGCGGATCACCGGGTGACAATCCGCGGGCTGTCCGCCCAGCATGGTCGACACATGTTTCAATTCCAGCACCGTGCGCGGCGGCAGGCCCTGCGGCGCGGGGTTGCTGACCCGGAAGCAGAACCACAGCCGCTCGATTCCGCCGTGCGCGGCGGCGGTGAATGCGATGTGGTTGTTTCCGTCGACGACGCCGCTTTCAACCGCGGCGACATTGCCGTAGGCAATCCGGTCGGATACCTGTAGCTGCATGATGATGGTCCTTTCCTCGCTTTGAATTGTGATTTTCTGTGGTCAACGATAGTGATATTTGCTTTTTACAGTCTATATTATACTCTGTTTCCGGTGTTTCCGGTATTGGAATTCTCTGCGGTTTATGGTAAAAATCTGTGGTTAGCAAGTGGGACTGGACGAAAAAGAGTTTCTGATCGCCGAATTGGAGCGCAGCCGGGCGGAAGACAACCGGTTTGTCGTTTCCTGGAATCCGGTGCGGAATGCGGACGGGGAATTCTACTCGCCCGGTTTCCCTCATTTCGAGATCGTCCAGTCCGGCGAACTGCCGTTGCGGATTCCCGGCTCCGGGGAAGAGGGTTGGCGGCGGCTGCTCCCCGGACATGTGCTTTGTCTTGCGCCCGGTTACGGCGTGTGGCGCGATTCCGGCACAACCCGCAATCTGCTGGTGATCAACCTGCACGGGGAAGGGGTGGAGTGCTACCACTCCCGCCACCGGGTCGGCGCGGACGGCATTGCGGTTTCCCGGATCTCCTACTTCACCTCCACTCCGCTCAACGTGGCGGGAATGAAGGTGATGGAGGCGTTTGAACATCATTCGCGGGAGACGGAGGAACACGAACTTCTGCAGCCGCTGTTCCGCATTTTTCTTGCCGAAGTCCGGGACAATCTCCGCAGCGACCGGACGCGAAGCAATGACAAGCCCTATTTCGTCTACCTGACGCTTCTCCGCCATCTCCGGGAGAATTGCGCTTCCACCATGAGCCGGAAGACGGCGGCGGAGGAGTTCGGGCTTTCTCCCGATTATATTTCACACCTGTTCCGGCAGTATCACCCGGTTTCGTTTCACGAGGAGCTGACGCGGCTGCGGCTGGAGTTGGCCGCGAACTATCTGCGGCAGCCGGGACTTTCGGTCGATTCGATCGCAATGCGTTGCGGCTTCGCCGACGCCGGGTATTTCATCAAGGTCTTCCGGAAGCATCGCGGGGTGACGCCGGGCCGGTTCCGTCTTCAATAAAAAAAGCCCGGCCGTATTCGACCGGGCTTTTTCTCTGGAATAATGCGTTCTTATTCCATATCGACCAGCACGTAGAGCCAGCCTTCCTTGTAGTTTTTCAACGCCTGGGTGAAGGTCCAGTCCGGTTCTCCGGACGGGCTGTTGCCGATGCCGGCGTCGGAATTTGCGCCGGAATCGAACTTGTTGTAAGCAAATACGGTCTGCTTTTCGCCGAAGTTGTGGACCTGCATCGAGCCGTAACCCACGGCGTCGCCGGAACGTTCATCGCCGAAATCATACTTTTCATCCGATGCGCCGGGAATTCCGGCCGCATTTTTCTTGCCGTAATTGCTCGGCCAGAATTCGACGTTGCCTTCCGGGAACGTTCCGCTCTTGACTTTGTCGGTGTTGGACTTGACTTCGAGGTTGGCGATCTTCTTCTGGAACATCGCGCCGCTCGCCTTGACCGGAACGCCGAGCTTGGCGACGGCGGGGTCAAACGCATCCATCGACGCATAGACCCACTCTTCCTTGCCGTCCTTGCCGGTCAGCACCATGAGGTAGGCGACCTTCTTCGCTTTGCCGGTGAGCACGTCGCTGTTGTCGGCGGCGTAACGGACTTTCGTCTTGTCGCCGAAGCCGCTGCCGCTGCGCAGGTCGTAGGCGTAGGCCAGCTTCATCGACGCCGCTTCCGGCACGCAGGCTTTCACCTTTTCCAGATAAGCCGTGTCATCGCGCTGGACTTCGTTCACGAACACGTAGAGCGTCGCCTTTGCGTAATTGTTCGCGGCCTTGGAGAAGGTCCAGTCGGGGTTGCCCGCCGGCTGATTGCCGATTCCGAGGTCGGCATTGCCGCCGGCGCTGAAGTTGTTGTAGGCGAAAATGGTCTGCTTCGCACCGGTGTTGTGGATCTGCATCGAACCGTACCCGACCTGCGGACTGCTCATTTCATCGCCGAAGTCGTAGGCCTTATCGTCGGCTCCCGCGATTTTCATCGCGTTTCTGCCGCCGTAGTTGTTCGGCCAGAACTCGATGTTGCCTTCGGCGACCTTTCCGGCGGCGACGCCGGGAACATTGGTTGCGATGTTGAGGTTGCTCACCTTGGTCTGGAATTCGGCATTGGCCGATTTCACCGGCACGCCGAGCTGCCCGGCATTCGTGGTGAACGGGTCCATCGAAACGCAGACGAACCGCTTGTTCCCGTCTTTGCCGACCAGTTCCGCCAGGTAGGTCACCCGGGTGATCCGGCCTTTGGCGGCTCCGCTGTTGTCGGTGATGTATTTGACCTGGGTCTTGTCCCCGAAGCCGGAGCCGCTCTTCAGGTCATACTCGTAGACCAGCGTGCTGTTCGCCTTGTAATAGGTGAGCAGATCTTCGAAGGTCGGCTCGTACGGGATGCTGAACGTGCCGAGCACCAGCCCCGCTTCGTTGGCCAGTTTGCCCTGGTCGGTGTGGTTCCACATGTAGTGCAGGCCCTTCGGGTCGGCGACCTTGTCGGAACTCACCACCAGTTTGGTGCCGTCGATCACGGCCTTGGCCGGGGAGTAGACGCCGTCCGTTCCGGCGACTTCGAAGAACGGAATGTCCTGTGTCGGGTTCTTCCAGCTTTCGACGAAATCGAAATCGAGGACGAACTTGCCGTTTTCGATGCGGGAACTCTTCAGTTTCGGCGAATCCGCCTTGATGTCCTTGCGGCCGTAGTCGCGGTTCAGCGCCAGATAGGCGAGGCGCTTGCCGACGATCTCCTTATCGGCCGGGTGAATGTCGCGGACATCGTGCACCGCGTCGCTGACGACGATCATTCCGGCGTCCTTCTCGCTGTCGGCAAACGCCTGCTGCGCTTCCTGGACCTGCGGCAGGATGGTCGGGTCGCCGCCGTAATTGTACGGTGCGAGTTCAACGAAATACAACTTCATCCCGGGATTGTGGAACACTTTTTTCCAGCCGTTCAGCAGCGCCTGCATCTTGCTCTTGTAGAGCATCTTGTCGCCGCGGTTCGACTCGCCCTGATACCAGATCGCGCCGCGCACCGCGTAGGGAATGAAACCGTAGAGCATCTTGTTGTAGAGCACGGTCGGCTTCTGGTGGTCGTTGAAGGGAACCTGCTCGGCCGGGAATTGCGGCGGAGTCGGGGGCTGTTCGCCCTTGGCGATCGCCTCTTTGTATTTCACCAGCCAGGCGTTGTAGTCGGCGACGACCTTGTCGCTAATCTCCTTGCACTCCTTGGTGCCGGGAATCTTGGCGTTCACGCTTCTGGCGATGTCGGCGAGCTCGGGAACCGAATCGAACCCTTCCGGCGCGGTCCACGGCTCGATCCGGGTTCCGCCCCAGTAGGCGCCGAGGATTCCGACCGGAACGTCAAGCTCTTTTTCCAGCTCGCGGCCGAAGAAGAACGCGGTCGCGCTGCAGTTTTCCAGGTCCGGCCCGGGAACGGCGAGGTTCCACTTGATCGGCTCTTTTTCCGACGGAGTCGTACTGAAGTCGCGCGGCATCCGGACGAAGCGGAGCAGCGGCAGGTTCGTCTTGTCGGCGACCTCTTTGCCGGTGCCGTTGGCGTTGCGGTGGCGATAACGCGGATTGCCGCCCCAGAGCGGCATTTCCATGTTGGACTGGCCGCTGGCGATCCAGACTTCGCCGACCAGAATGTCCTTGGCGGATACCGTATTGTCTTTGCCGGAAGCTTCCAGCGTGCGGTTTTCCTTGCTGGCGGTGAGCGGATCGAGTTTCACCATCCACTTGCCGTCTTTGTCGGCGGTGGCGGTTTTCGTCTGATCGGCGAATTTCACCGTGACGCTTTCGCCCGGGTCGGCGAAGCCCCAGACCGGAACTTCCATGCCGCGCTGCAGAACCGCGTTGTCCGAGAACACCGGAGCCAGCTCGACCTTCGCCTCCGCCGCCAGCCCGCACAACACGAGCGTCGCCGCCGGAAGCATCCGCATCCATCTGCTTCTAAACATTACCGTCCTCCTTGTTTCGAGTACTGTTTTTCAGTACTTCCATTTTGAAATATTCGAACCCGGCTTCGGGATCGAACGCGCCGATCACCTTGCCGAATTTGAAAATAACCAGTTTCCCGTTCTTGCTCCCGGCGATGCCGAGGTCGGCGTCGCGCGCTTCCCCGGGGCCGTTGACCGCGCAGCCCATGACGGCGATTTTGTGCAGTTTGATCTGATGGCCGGACTGCTTGAGCTCGGTGATCAGTTCGTCCACCTTTCCCGCCAGCCCGATGAGATCGATTTCAGTCCGTCCGCAGGTCGGGCAGGAGACGATTTCCGGCATCGCGTCGCGCAGTCCGCACGCTTCCAGGATTCGCCGGCCGGTGACGACCTCGTCGGCAGGGTCTCCGGTGAGGCTGACCCGCAGCGTGTCGCCGATTCCCTCCAGCAGGAGCGTTCCGATTCCGACCGCCGATTTGACGATGCCGCGGCCCGGCGTCCCGGCTTCGGTAACGCCGATGTGGAGCGGATAATCGGTCCGTTCGGCAAACTTCCGGTATGCTTCGACGGTGACCGGCACGCTGGAGGATTTGAGCGCCGCCTTGAGGTCGGTCACTCCGAATTTTTCGAGCATGGCGCACTGTTCCAGCGCGCTTTCGACCAGCGCTTCGGCGATCGCTTCCTCGTGGGTCATCCCCTGTTCCCGGAACTTCTTGATCCGGGTGGGGCGAATGCTGCCGGAGTTGGCTCCGACCCGGATCGGAATTCCGCGGCGGACCGCCTCTTCCGCCACCTGTTTCACTTCGTCTTCGCCGTCGAGGTTGCCCGGGTTGAGCCGGATTCCGTCCGCTCCGTACTGCATCGCCGCCAGCGCGAGCCGGTGGTCGAAATGGATGTCGGCGATGATCGGGATCGGACTTTCCGCCCGGATCGCTTCAAGCGCCTGCGCCGCCTCCATATCCGGCACGGCCAGGCGGATGAGCTCGCACCCGAGCAGGTGAAGTTGCAGGATCTGACCGGTCGTCGACTCGACATCGCGAGTGTCGGTGTTGGTCATCGATTGGATCGAGACCGGGTAAGTTCCGCCGATGGCGACGTTCCCCAGCCGGATGACCCGGCTATTTCGTCTTGTCATTCCCATTGACCGCCTCCGCTGCGATTGGAGTTTCGGCACTTTCCTTAGGGCTGGAGAACCAGCCGGAGAATTTGTCGGCGAGTCCGGAACTTCTGGCCAGCCGGTTCCCGTCCGACAGCGTGACGAAGATCATGAGGCCGATCAGGAGCACGACGAAAACCGTCGACAACCACTTGATGACGATGGTCGGCAGCGGCCGCCGGAAGATGATTTCGATCAGGCCGAAGAGCGTGTGCCCGCCGTCCAGCACCGGCAGCGGGAACAAGTTGAAGATCGCCAGCGCAAACGAGATGATCACGATGAAATGCAGCACCGTCGTGAACGAAGTGTGCCTCAGCAGGGCCTGGCGGGTCGAGGTGAAGATGATCATCCCCATTCCGAGCGGTCCGGACATGTGGCTGGGTTTCAGCGAGCTGGTTTGGTCGGTCAGCCCGAGTTTGTTGCCGACGCCGACCAGGATGCCGACCAGCGATTTGCGGCTCATCTCGAAGGTGTTGGCGAACTGCTGGAACGGCGTCGGGTGGTCGAGCAGCTCCATCACCGCGCCGATGGTGTGCGGAGTGATAAGCTGCGGCGTGACTTCCAGCGTTTCGGGTTTTCCGTTGCGCATGATTTCGAGTTTCACCGTGTTCGACTTGCTGAGCTGAAGCTGATTGATGAAGTCGGCGGAAGTCGGAATCGGTTTCCCGTCAAGTTTCAGGATGCGGTCTCCCGCGGCGAGCCCGGCTTTATCCGCCGGCGCGCCGGAGATGACGGTCCCGATGACGGCACCGGGAGTACCGGGCACGTCCTGCAGATTGGCGCCGATCCGGTAAAAATTATATTCGTCCCCGAGGTTGGTCTGGGGTTCCGGCTTGACGGAGAACTCAAGCTCCTCCTTGCCGCGACGGACCGTCAGGTTTGCGTTCTTCCCCTCGCTGCCGAAAATATCGACCATGGATTGGAAGTCGCCGAAATCCGAGATCGATTCTCCGTCGAGCGTAAGCAGGAGGTCTCCCTTCCTGATCCCGGCTTTTGCCGCCGGGGAGCCGGGTTTCGGATTGAGCTCCACGGGAATCAGGACCGTGAAGAACGGCCAGGCGATTTTTTCCGCTTTGAGCTGAGAGGGCGCATTCGGATTCTCCGCCGGGATGTACGACAGCTTGACGGTTTTGCCGTCGCGGTGCACATCGAACTCCACTTCGCCGACGGTCAGCAGAATCTTGTTGAGAATGAGTTCGCGCCACGTGCCGAAGAACGGTTCGCCGTTGATCTTGACGATCTTGTCGCCGGGACGCAGCCCCGCTTTCCACTCCGGCCCTTTCCGGTCGACGGTGAGGACGGTAAGCTCGCGCATTTTCGGCGTGTCCTGCGGCAGCCCGACCCACCAGATGATGCAGCCGAGCAGCAGCCCGGAGATGATGTTGAAGAGCGGCCCGGCGATCGCCGTGATGATCCGGTCGATCGGTTTGGCGCGCGGCAGTTCGGTGCCGTCCGCCGCTTTGGGCACCGCGTCGGTGGCGTCCACCTGCGGCAGCTCGACGTAGCCGCCGAACGGCAGCCAGCCGAGACGGTATTCCACCCCGTTGATCTTTTTCCGCCAGAACGGCTTGAAGCCGAGCGAAAATGCGTCGATATGCAGCCCGCGCCATTTGGCGGCGAGGAAATGGCCGAGTTCATGCGAAAAAATGCAGAACCCGATCGCCACGAAGACGAAAATCAGCGACAATATATCCCAGATCCAATTCATATGGAACTCTGCCTCTCCTTAAATGATTTCCTCAAGTCTCACGGAAACATATCATAACTGTTTCCGGGCGCTTTTTCAAGTGTTTCCGCGGTTTTTATCGGTTTTTTCCCGCCGGAACGATGCGGTAGAGCGCGGTCGCGCCGGGCTTTTCCCGCAGGAATCCTTCCCAGTCGTCGCGGTTGTCGGACTTGTCGATGTTGCCTCCCGCCACATAGTAGCGGTAAACCGTGCCTCCCTCGGTGACCGAGGTGCAGAGCCAGACGTTGAAAGAAAGAAAATTTTTCTGGAGGGCTGAACTCAGGCGGTGCAGCAGCTTTTGCGCTTCCGCTTCCGGCAGCGGACGGATGAAGGCGACCACCGTGTCGCCGACGGCGGGCGGTCCGTCCAGTTCCTCCAGTCCGTAGAGGGTGCCCTGCATCGCGTCGAATTTGACCGGGACTCCTTCGGCCGCGATCGCAACCGGAGACTCGCTGCCGTTCGGCGCATAGCCGGTCAGCGTACCGTCGCGGCTGACGACGAGCAGGCTGCGTTTGCGGTGCCCGGGAGGAAGCGGCGCGATGCGCCGGAGCTGCTCGCGGTAGGAATCGGGCGCGTTGTTCCAGGCCAGGGGCCGGGAGTCGTTGGCCGGAAACAGCACGAGGATTTCCGGGGGAAGCTGCTGCGTCGTCTCCTGCATCGCATACCAGTCGGGATGCGGTTCCCGGTAAGCCGACACCAGGGCGGCGAGCATGAGTACCGTGAAGACGAGGAGAATGATCTTTCCGTAAGCCGGGAAGCGGCGGCGAAGCTGCGCCACCCCCGCTCCGGAGAGGAGCACGGTCGTCGCCGCCAGCGGCAGGTAGGTGCGCACCGGTCCGGCGTTGAAGACGACCGCGGCGGCAACCAGCCAGAGCCAGATCCAGAGAATCGGCAGGGTGCGGCGGAAAAAGAACAGCAGCGCCGGAGCCGCGGCGAGGAGAGTGATCGTCGGGAGCGTCTTGTCCACCGTGCGGTAAAGGAACGAACCGAACTCCGCGAACGAGTCGATCGGGAATCCCCAGCTCCGGTTCGCCTGGAATGCGCTGAGATTGACCAGGACCCAGACCAGGGCGAAGGCTCCGGCGACGGCCAGTGCGAGCGCCGCCGGGAGGTGTTTCTTCCAGGTTTTGCGGCAGCGGAAGGCGGCGGCGGTTCCCGCCGCGCCGAGGTAGAATGCCGAAGTCGGCAATGTCAGCATCGCCCCCGTCGCGCCGAGCAGGATTCCCGCGCAGCCGGGAAGCGGAAACCGTCGCGCGACGTAGAGTCCCGCCGCGAACAGCAGCAGGCAGAAGAGCTGCAGCGAATAACCGCGCGCCTGCTGCGAATAGAAGACCGCCTGCGGCAGCGCGGCGACGAAAAACATGCTCCACAGCGCCGCGCTCCGCCGTCTCCACAGCCCGAAGGCGACGACCCCCGCCAGCGGAATCGCCAGCACTCCGGCGAGGAAGGGGACCAGGCGAATCCACTGCGGCGCCGCGCCGGAAAACGCGGTCAGCTTGACCGCCAGCGAGTTGAGCGGATGATTGTTGGGCAGCGAAAGCGTGGTGAAGATTGCCCGGATCGGGCTTGCCGCGTAACCCTCCAACGTCCAGATTTCATCGTATTCCAGCGCCGCTTCGAGGCGGAACAGCCGGAACAGCACTCCCGCCGCGGTGATCAGCAGCCCGAACAGCAGAAGTTTTTTCTGTCGTATGTTCATTTCAGCTCCGTGGCATAGGCGCGGGCCCAGGCGTCCGCGACCCGGATGGTCTGGAAGTCGGACTGCGGCTCGACTTCGTGCGCCGCCATGGTCCGCTCGATGATCCGCCAGATGGACGGGAAGGAGATTTCGCCGCGCCGGAATTTTTCCACCGCCACTTCGTTGGCCGCGTTCATCACGCCGGGGAGCGTTCCGCCGCGCCGCATTGCTTCGTCGGCGAATTCCAGTGCGGGATAACGCCCCGGCTCCGGAAGCTGGAGCTCCAGCCCGAGCCGGGCGGAGAAGTCCAGCGCGGGCAGGTCGCTCGCCGCCCGGTCCGGATAGGTGAATGCGTACTGGATCGCAAACCGCATGTCCGGCTTCGAAAGCTGGGCGATCAGGCTCGAGTCGGCCAGCTCCACCATCGAGTGGATCACCGACTGCGGGTGGATCAGCACTTTGACCTGCTCCGGCGCGACCCGGAAGAGATGGTACGCTTCAACCATCTCCAGCGCCTTGTTCATCATCGACGCCGAGTCGATAGTCACTTTGGCGCCCATGCTCCAAGTGGGGTGGGCGAGGGCGTCCTTCACTGTCGCCTTCTCTATCTGTTCGCGCGTCCAGGTGCGGAATGCACCGCCCGAGGCGGTGAGGTAGAGATTGCGGATTTCGCCGTGTTTCCGCCCGGCGAGGCATTGAAAGATCGCCGAGTGTTCGCTGTCCACCGGGATCAGCTCGCTGCCGGGGTTGGCGGCCAGTTCGCGGTTGATGATCTCCCCCGCGAGCACCAGCACTTCCTTGCTGGCCAGCGCCACCCGTTTTCCGGCGCGCAATGCGGCGATCACCGGTTCCAGCCCGGCGGTGCCGACGATCGCGCAGAGCACGATGTCGGTTTCCGGCGCGGTCACCAGCTCAAGGACCTTTTCCATTCCTCCCGCCGCCCGGCAACCGGGAGGCAGCCGCCCGGCGAGCTCGTCCTTCCGCTCCGGATCGGTGGTGACCACCCATTCCGGACGGAATTCGGCCGCCTGGCCGGCCAGTTCGTCGAGGTTGTTCCTCGCCACCAGACCGACCACGTGAAAACGCTCCGGCAGCGCGGAGAGCACCGCGCGCGCGCTTTTGCCGATGGAGCCGGTGGCTCCGAGCAGGACCACTCCCTTGCGCATATTATCTGGACTCCACCATAATGGTTACCGGGCCGTCGTTTTTGATCGATACCAGCATGTCCGCCCCGAACTTTCCGGTTTCCACGGTTACTCCGTACTCCCGGCACAGCCCGAGGAATTTCTCGTACAGCGGAATCGCGGTTTCCGGCCGCGCCGCCTCGGTGAACGAGGGGCGCCGCCCGTGCGAGGCGTCGCCGTACAGCGTGAACTGCGAAATCACCAGCAGCCCGCCGCCGACATCGAGGAGCGAACGGTTCATCTTGCCCGCGTCGTCTTCGAAAATGCGCAGATTGACGCATTTTTCGGCGAGAAAGACCGCGTCTTTTTCGGTGTCCGCATGGGTGATGCCGAGCAGGACGACCAGGCCGCGGCCGATTTCGCCGATCCGTTCGCCCGCGACGTCGACTGAGCCGCCGGCCGCACGCTGCACCAGCGCCCTCATCGGATCAGCCGGGTGAACTCGTTGCGGGTGGCCAGTTCGCGCCGGAACGAGCCGACCATCGAACTGGTGGTCATCACCGAATGCTGTTTCTCAACGCCGCGCATCTGCATGCAGAGGTGCTGGGCCTCCATCACCACGCCGACGCCCTCCGCGCCGAGAATGCTCATCAGCGCTTCGGAAATCTGCTTGGTCAGCCGCTCCTGCACCTGAAGCCGCCGCGCGAACATGTCGACGATGCGCGCCACTTTGCTCACCCCGATGATCTTGCCGTTCGGGATGTAGCCGACGTGGCACTTCCCGAAAAACGGCAGCATATGGTGTTCGCAAAGGCTGAAAAACTCAATGTCGCGCACAATGACCATGTCGTCGGACTCGGCCTCGAACAAGGCTCCGTTGACCACCTCTTCCAGCGTCTGGCCGTAGCCGCGGGTCAGGAAGCGGAGGCTTTTTTCCACCCGTTCCGGGGTGTCGAGCAATCCTTCGCGGGAGGGGTCTTCCCCGATCGCGAGAAGGATGTCGTGAATCTGCTGCTGCATGCAAACCTTCCTTGAATTACAACACGGCGGCCGCCGCCTTGAGCCAGGCGTCCGCCATCAATTGATGTCCGCAGGGCGTCGGGTGGACCCCGTCGCCGAGCAGTTTCGCCGGATTCCCGGCCTTTTTCGCCGCTTCGGAAAGCACGCTCTGGAACGGCACGAAGACGGTCTTGTATTCGTCCGCCAGCGCTTTGACCACCGCGCGGCGCTGATTGATCTCAGTCACCCACTCCGGCGTGACCACGCCGGTTTCGAGCACGAACGGCTCGCACAGAATGAGGCGGCAGTTGGGGCGCGCCTCCTTCGTCCAGTCGATCAGCTTGCGGTAGAACTCCGCGTAGCGCGGAACCTCCACGCCGTTCTGGCTGGAGAATTCGTGCCAGGTGTCGTTCACGCCGATCAGGATCGACAGCACATCCGGCTTCAAATTCAGCGTATCGACCTTCCAGCGGGCGTAGAGATCGACCACGCGGTGGCCGCTGATGCCGCGGTTCACCACGTCGATCTCCTCGCCGAGCCGGTCGGCGCGCAGCCGCGCCGCGATGAAGAACGGGTAGCCCATGCCGAGGCTTTCCGCCGGATTCGCACTCCCGGTGCGTCCGCAGTCGGTGATCGAATCCCCCTGGAACAAAATCCGTTTGCTCATAATATCCGAAACTCTCCGTTTAATTCAACATGATCTGGCCGCCGGTGACCGGAATGGCCTGTCCGGTTTCATAGAGCTGGGTGACCGCGTAGACGATCGCCTTCGCCACGTCGGACGGGAAACAGCCGCGGTGCATCGGAATCTGCTTTTCGTAGAACTCCTTCACTTCCGCCACCGTCTTCGCGCCCGGAACTTTGCCGCTCTTCAAATACTGCACGAAGAGGCCGCGTTCGGGGTCCGACCAGAGCGGACCGTCGAAGAAGTTGCCGGGGCAGACGCTGTTGACCTTGATCCGGTCCGAAACCAGCTCCAGCGCGAAGCTTTGGGTGAGTCCGATCGTGCCGAACTTGCTGCCCGCGTAGGCGCCGTTGCGGTTGCTTCCGGCCAGGCCGCTCTTGGAGTTGACCTGGACGATGTCGGTCCAGCCCGACGTGCAGGCGTTCTGCCGCGCCATCACCGTCGAAACGTGTTTGGCGCAGAGGAAGTAGCCGGTGTAATTGACATTGGTGACGAAATCCCAGTCGCGCTTCTCCAGCGTCTTGACCGAACCGGCCTTGAGCACGCCGGCGTTGGCGACGAAGAGGTCGATTCCGCCGCATTTGAGCACGACCGACTTGACCATCTCGGCGACCGACTCCTCGTCGGCGATGTTGACCGCGACGGAGTAGGCTCCGCCCGGAGCGTTCAGTTTCTCCGCTGCGGCCCTGGCTCCTTCGGCGTTGAGGTCGGCGATCACCACCGTTGCGCCCTCGGCGGCCAGCTCTTCGGCGATGCCGTAGCCGAACCCCTGGGCTCCGCCGGTCACCACCGCGACCTTGCCGGAGAGGCGGATGCTCGAACCGCCCGCCACTTTCTGGCGGTACGACTCGGCCTCCCAGTTCTCAATGAAGCTCCGTCCGGCGTCGGAGAGCATGCGCGTTCCCCCGAACGCGTCGGCCATCCGCTGGACCTGGGAACCGTTGATGGTGAGCTCGGCGACAGTTTTGGCCCCTTTACCGTTCTTGCCGGCGCAGAAGACCGCTTTGCCGGGAACTTCCACCACCAGCGGCTTGTAGCCGTGCTTCTCCTGGAATTCCCGGATCGCCGCTTCATCCGGCGCGTCGCAGATCAGCGAGTAGGATTTTGCGTAGACGATATGGTCCGGGGTGAGCGGTCCGCGCGCGGTCTGGAAGGGCGGCAGAACCCGGATTGTGACCGGCGTGACGCCGTCGCCGAGGAGCCCGCGCAATTTCGGGGCCAGTTCAAGCGCCAGCTCCTCATCCAGTGTTCCGAATTCAGGAATCGCTTCGCCATTTTTCATGACTCCAGTTTCCTTGTAGACCATTGCGAGCGTGCCGCCGATATGCTTGTAAGCCGCGTCGATCTCCGCCGCCGAATTGCCGCCGACGAAGACGCCGTGGTTCTGGAGGAAAATGACCGCAGCCGGTTTTCCGTGCTTCTTCTCGTACTCCACGCTCGCATCGTAAACCGTCTTGGCGAGGATGAAACCGGGGTCGGTCTCGGGAATCCACAGCGCTTCGGGGAACAGCCGTTTGCACTCCTTCTCGCCGTCTTTGGCGCAGGTGAGGCCGTTGACCGCCGCCGGATGGAGGTGGACGATATAGGTGAACGGCATCAGCTCATGGAGCGGCGCTTCGACCGAGGGGCGGCGGGCGGCATTGCCGCAGACCGCGAACGCCATCAGTTTCGTCACCATCGCTTCGCGTTCGGCGGTGTCGGCATAGCCCGAGAGCGAGAAGACTTTGCGGATGGTTTCCCGTTCCATTTTGACGAAGTCGGATTCCCGGATGTCAGCGAGCGCGACGCCGCTCGGCTTCACGTAGAGAAAGGTTTCGTCCTTGTACGAGGTGTTGCCGCCGCCGGCCAGCACGAAGGACGGATCGGCTCCGTAGCGGTTGGATAATTCACGGATCGTCAAAAGCGACATGATCAATTCCCTTTTTTCCCTGTGGAAAAGACGGCTCCCGTTTTCCGGGAGCCGTCCGGCTCGTTCTGTCTGTTACGCGCGCTTGGAGAGCACGTCTTTTTCGTAAGTCCGGACCTCATCGATCCAGCCGATGCCCGGAACGTTCTGGCGCGAGCAGTACTCTTCCCAGATCGCCGCGAAGGGCAGCGACTTGGATTCTTCCATCAGCGCCAGCCGTCCGCCCTTGTCGCCGGACTTCTCCGCCTTCTTGATCATGGCGGCCGGTTCGGTGAGCGCCATCAACAGCGCCTTGGACATGTTGCGCGCGCCGATCGTCCAGGCCATGACCCGGTTGATCGAGGCGTCGAAGTAGTCCAGGCCGATGTGGACGCGCTTGTCGAAGTTGTGGCGGACGATCTCCTCGGCGATGGCGCGCAGCTCGTCGCTCAGCGTCACCACGTGGTCGCTGTCCCAGCGGACGCCGCGGCTGACGTGCAGCAGCACTTCGTCGAAGTACATCAAGGTGCTGGTGATCTTGTCGGAGATCACTTCGGTCGGGTGGAAGTGGCCCGCGTCGAGGCAGAGCAGCTTGCTGTTCTTGAGCGCGTAGCCCATGTAGAACTCATGCGAACCGACCGTGCAGCTCTCGGCGCCGATGCCGAAGAGCTTGCATTCGACGGCGTCGCGGTTGTAGCGCGAGTCGCATTCGACGGCGAAAATCTTGTCCAGCGAATCGGCCAGGCGTTCGCGCGGGGCGAGCCGGTCGAACGGGGTGTCTTTGAAGCCGTCCGGAACCCAGAAGTTGGTGATGCAGCAGTTGCGCAGTTTCTTGCCGAACGCTTCGGCGATGGCGCGGCAGGCGATGCCGTGCTCGATCCAGAACTTCCGCACGCCCGCGTCGGGGCTGGAGAGGGTCAGACCGTCCTTCATCATCGGGTGCGAGAAGTAGGAGGGGTTGAAGTCGAGGCCGACGCCGTTCTCTTTCGCCCAGTCGATCCAGCGTTCGAAATGCTTCACTTCCAGTTCATTGCGCTTGACCTTCTTGCCGTCGGTCTCCGCGTAGATCGCGTGCAGGTTGAGCCGCTTCTTGCCGGGGACGAGCGAGAGCACTTTGTCGATATCGGCGCGCAGTTCTTCGGCGTTGCGGGCGCGGCCCGGGTAGTTGCCGGTCACAGCCAGTCCGCCGTCGAGGGCGCCGGTGTTTTCGAAGCCGGCGACATCGTCGCCCTGCCAGCAGTGGAGGCTGACCGGGATGCGATCGAGCCGCTCGAACGCGGCTTCGACATCGACTCCTAAGTCCGCATAGACCTTCTTCGCCGCGTCAAACATGGAAGCCATACTTTGAATCTCCTTGTTGCATTTCTGTGCGCCGTGAACTGACTTATGTATCCGGGTAATATAACACACCTCGAAAAGAGTGCAAGCCCCGTGTACTCATTTTTTTATGGAGTTCATCGGATTGGCGCGGCGTTTATTTGCCCTATTTTCAGATCAGGGAGCCGCGCGCCGGCAAGCGCTTTGCTGGCGGGCTGACTCATGTCCGTCGACCGCGGTAACGCGGGAACATTAATTCAGGTTCTCTCTCGTTGTTTCAAAATCGCGTTGCCTCAGTTTTTTAGATTTTTGTAAAATTCCTGAACCCCTTCTTGACATTGCGTTGGGAATGTACTATAATTAATGGCGTGAAACGATTCATGAATTATTTCATCGGAGGTGGCATGCAAAAAAAAGTAACCATTAAAGATGTTGCATCGATAGCCGGTGCAAGTGTCGGTACGATCTCCAAGGTATTGAACGGCAGGCGTTGTGCGCCGAAATTGCAGAAGCAGGTCGAAGATGCGATTCGCAAACTGAACTATGTCCCGAATGTTCATGCCCGGTCGGTGCGTGCGACCAGAAGCAATTGCATCGGAATCATTGTCGACAAACGTTGGGAAAATAATTGTCCATGTCTTCAAACCTGGATTCTCGGGCTGTTGAACAGTTTTTCATCTTCGCGTTACGGTGGGAATATCTACTTTATCGATTCGCATAATCCGGAATTGAGCCCAAAAGATTTGCCCCAGAATGTCGATGGTCTCGTGCTTCTGGGACATTTCAGTCAGCATTTCTTCGATCTGCTGCAGAATTTCCTTTTCGTGCCTGCCATTACGTATTGGGAAAAAATGACATATTCCCGCGGGATAAGTCTTGAAGTCGATCTTCATTCCGGAATGCAGCAACTGGCGGAACATCTTTTTGCGCTTGGGCATCGCCATATCGGTTTGATCAGCAATGCTTCCGAATTGGGTGTCCTGAAGAATAACGCATTTCTGGAATCGATCCGGCCCTTCTATCCGGACTTCAATGAAGCATTGAGTATGGCGAATCCGCAAACCGGAAAATTCTATGAGTTCGGCTACAAACAAACCATGCTGCTGCTGGAGCAGCATCCCGAGTGTACCGCCGTGGTCTATATGGCGGATTGTCTGGCGATGGGCGGGCTCGGAGCCCTGGCGCAAAAGCAGCTGCGGATTCCGCAGGATATCAGTGTCGCCAGTTTCGACAATTCTTTCTGGGCGCAAAGTGTGCTGCCTCTGCTCACGGAAATTGGTTTTGACTATGACGTTCTGACATCCGAAATGATCAACTACCTCTTGGCGGTTATTGAAGATGAGTCGGAACGGGTATCGGTGCAAATGAGAAAACCGCGTCCGCTGGAATTTTTTCGCCGTCAAAGTACCGGTTGGTGCCGGGATCGAAAATAAGAATAATCGTTTTCCGAGAATACAGTTAAGGAGGAAGAAAATGAACAGAAAAAACAACAATTTCACACTAATCGAACTTCTGGTGGTGATTGCTATCATTGCAATCCTGGCGGCAATATTGCTGCCGGCGTTGAGCAAGGCGCGAGATCGCGGAAAGATGGCGCAATGCCTGTCCGGCGAAAAACAGTTGATTGCCGGATTTCTCCTTTATACAAATGACTATAATGGCATGATGCCGCCGGCCTACGTGACAAATGTCTCGGATGCATCCAATTACTGGCCGCATTCTTCTCTGTTGGCAACTTATTATCCCCGAAACCTTACAAAATACGGTTGTCCTTCACATATGTTTGACTCCGTTGCGGCCAACAAGTATGCGTCATGTTATGCATACAACGGCGGGAATTCCGCGAATTTGGACCTGGCCGGATATGATTACGGAAAAAATATATCAAAATGCAACCGGGTCGGCTCTGTTTCCCGGCCGGCAAAAACCCTGGCGTTCTTTGACAGTGACATAAAGTGTTCAGGAAGCAAAACGCAATCCCCGTATTTTGGAGCCTGGTTTACCGCGGCTAACATAGAAAGTCCGTTCGGTCATGGTGCAAGGGTCAATTGTGTCCTGGTGGACGGGCATGCGGGCACTTTGAGCCGGAATGAAATGTTCGAAGAGGGGGAGAATAAAATGAACGGCCAGACGGCTTATTATATGTGGTATCGACTCAAATAATGATATCGTCGCGGCAATCTGAACGAATTACAGGATTTTCAATGAGAAACATACATGCAACGGTGTTGAAACCGGTTGGTCTTTTGATCGCAATTGCAGCGGTTTTTGGATGGTTTGCGCCCGCATATGCGGCAACCGTATCCGAGAACAGCGACGAGGTTATTTTAACGAATAAATATGCCGCCTTTGTTTTCGACCGGAAGACTCTCGGGCTGAAACAGATCAAAGATTTGATTCGTCATGTCGAATTACTCCAGGCTCCGGATCAATCGCTTTTTCTCCTGGCGCTTTGGAATCCGGATGAACCATGCAGGGAAATGATGGAGCACCAACGCTTTTCAACCGGATTCAGTCCCGGCCTGTCTACTGACGGCAGCAAGGCGGAACAGCGGACATACTGCGTGACAAAAGACCGTGAAGGGCGTACCGTGCTGACCTTGAGATTCCTGAAGAACCATTTTGAGAAAACCGATGGCACGGTCGATGTTTCGATTACGGTTGCGTTGGGCGATGACAGCGGCGTGGCGGAATGGAATCTGATGACGGACAATCTTACTCCGCTTTCGCTGCTGCAGGTCGATTTCCCGGTGATTTCCGGAATTGCTTCCAATGCGCCCTGGAGCATAAACGAAGATTATTTGATCACGCCGGTCGATTCCAGTCAAAAAATTGAACATCCGCGAGTCAATACCGGATTCCGGTACTTTTATCCGAACTGCATGTCGATGCAATTTGCTGCTTACTGCGATAACAAGGGGGGCGTATTGTACTATGCCGCCCACGACCCCAATGTCTACCGGAAGGAAATGATTGGTTTTTGCAACAATAAAAATTTCGGCTTGAAATACCGGGTGGTTCTGGGTTGTTCCGGCAAAGGCATCTGGAATTTGCCTTATCCCAGTTATGTCGGCGTGATTGAGGGGGACTGGTATGACGCCGCCAAATTTTACCGTCATAATTTTGCGGACAAAACCTGGAAGACCTTTGCCCGGCGCAAAGATATCGCGCCCTGGTTTGCCGACAACGGCATTTGGGTACAGGGAGCCGCCGCTTATAGCGCCCGTGAAAAAGGACGCGGCATCTATTCCAACCCGGCTGACATGGACAAACTGGTCGAGCGGATGCTCCGTTTGCGCAACGTTCTTGGCGAGGACTTTGCCTTTCACTGGTATGTATGGTCGAAGCATGTAACTTTCGACCAGTATTATCCCGACTATTTGCCGGCCAGGGCGGATTTTCCGCCTGCGGTGACCAAACTTGAGGCCGCCGGTATTCATTGCATGCCCTATATCAACAGTCATTACTTCGACCGCAATCTTCCGGAATGGAAAGACGGGATCAAAATCCAGGAATCCGCCATTGAGGATATTGTTCCCGGCCGGAATGAATTGAAACTCTACAACATGGTCACCATGTGTTTCGGAACGGAGTTGTGGCGCAACAGGGTGGTGGATATTGAACGCGGGATTCTGCATTTTTATCCTGTTTCTGCATTGTACCTTGATGAAATCGGTTCGATTCCTGAATTATGTTATGCAAAGAATCACGAGCACAAAGGACCGGGCGGATGCTTTTACGCCCAGGGGCAGCGGGAAGTGATTCGTCGCATTCGCGAGACCTCGGAGTGGGGCAAGCGAATCCCCGTGATCGCCGGCGAAGGCATGAGCGAAACCCATATCGGTCTGCTGGACGGCTCCATCAGCGGGCACGTTGATGTGGACCCCGGTTCCCTGCCTGTATTTCAGGCGGTTCATTCAGACAGATTGTCCGCCATCGGATTGCGCACAATGCCGGATGACATGAAAGATATGGATCGCTGTCTGGCTAAGATCGGTTTTTCCCTTGTACGGGGAAAGCAGCTCGGATGGTTTGAGACGTTTATGGTTTCAGATTCCTTCGATCTCACTTTGCCAGAATACAAACCTCAGGTTGAAAAGCTCAAGGAATGCAGTGTCGTGCGCCGTGCGGGCAAGCAATTTCTATTCTATGGCGAGTTACTGCGTCCTCCTGCGATAAAAACCGGCAGCTCAAAGATTATTTGGGCTCATCATATTCCCTTCCAGAAGCAATTTGACGAAACGGATAAAAAAGAAGTTTTGCTGCCGTGGGTAATGAGTAATTGTTACCGCGCTCCCGACGGTGATATTGGGATTGTGCTGGTCAATCGAACCGATAAACCGCAGCAGGTGACGATTCCGTGGAATTCCAAGGATTGGTCTCTCAAGGTTGGTCAGAAAATTGAATTATCCACGTTCATGAAGGGAAAATGGTCTGACGGAAAACGTGGGAACCTGCCGGAATCAATTGAGCTGGAAATCCCGGCATATACTCCGGCTCTCATAAAAGTCACCCCGGTCAAACCGTGACTGCTTTGAATCTCAATATCCTCACGAAAGTGCATTTCCGGAAGACCTGAGCGAAATCCGCATCGGCCTTCTTCGCCGCGTCAAACCTGAAGCCGTTTGGCGCGGCGTTTATTTGCCCTATTTTCAGATCAGGGAGCCGCGCGCCAGGAAGCGGGCGGAGAAGGTGATCGGCTCCAGCTGGCGGTCGGGGGCCGAGAGCAGTTCGAACAGGACCTTGACCGCGCACTCGCCGAGCTTGCGGTAATCGAAGGAGACCATGGACAGGGGCGGGGTCGATTCCAGCGCGTAGTCCACGTCGCCGAACGAAATGATCGACAGCTCCTCCGGAACCTTGATTTTCAACTGCTGGGCCGCCCTCAGGACGCCCTGGGCCTGGGAGTCGGTACGGGTGAGTATAACGTCCGGCCGGGGCGTCCGCAACAGCAGCGACAGCGCGGTGTCGCGCCCGCTCTGGATGGATTCCTCCGAGAATACGCAATGTTCCGGCAGCAGTTCAAATCCGGTTTCCGCCAGCTGGCGACGCCATTGCTTCAACTGGGAGTCCGCCTCGATTCGGGCGAGAACCGCGGGCCGCTTCCGGCCGATCTGCCTGAGGCAGAGCAGGGCTTCCCGGTACGCCTGCTGGGTGTCGACGCTGATGCCGACGGTGTGTGGAATGGACTCGTGCCGAAGGCTGTCGATGTAAACACAGGGGCAGTCTTTTGTTGCCAGGGAGCCGAGGGTTTCGGCGTCCAGCCCGGCTCCGATGATGATGGAGCCGTCCACCGCGTGCGCCTGAACCCGGTTGCGCAGGGATGCGAAAGGAATGTCTTCCGCTTCGTGGCACAGATCCAGCAGAAGGTCGTAATTGCGCATGCGCAGCTGTCGGCACAGGATGCGGAGAATTTCCAGTTGGTAAGGGTCCGCCAGCGTTTCGGTGACTTCCGAGAAAAAGGCGATCATGTTGGTGCGGTTGTTCACCAGTCGCCGGGCGTTGATGTTCGGCGTGTAATTCCACTCCTCCATCTTTTCCAGGATCAGCTGGCGGGTGGCGGCTTTGACCGGCCGTTTCCCGTTCAGGGCATGCGAAATCGTGGTGGTCGAAACCCCCAGCCTTTTTGAAAACTCCCTGATGTCCATGATTGAAAATGCCCTGTGTGAAAAATGTTTTGCATCCGTTTTGCATTTTGTTTGCATCTATGGATAAAATACACGTTTTGAACACGATTTCAAATTATTTTGCAAAACTATCCAGAATTTAATAGTTCCGATATTGACAAAACGTTTTGCATGTGGTATAATTATTGTCATCAGATGCCCGCGGATGCCCTCTTTTTGATCAGCCCAACGCTGACAACCCCATCCGGGGGAGGCAGGCCGGGGAAATAGCGAATCGACAACTGTCGCGGTCGACGGTGCGGCACAAAACGAAGGGACTAAAATGATGAAGGCATCCAAACGAAAGACGTCACCCAATTTCACTTTGATAGAACTTCTGGTGGTGATCGCCATCATCGCGATTCTTGCCGCAATGCTGCTTCCCGCATTGAACCAGGCCCGGGAAAAATCGAAGACGACCAAATGCACATCGAACCTGAAACAGCTGGGCATGTCCTGGGCCTTTTATTGGGACGGTCCCTCGAAGGGCGGCATTCCCAGATCCAACAACAACGGGCGGAGCGGCTTCACCTGGCTCCGCTGTCTTGCCGATTCCAGGTTTGTCACTTCGGTAATCGCTTCGCCTGAGATCATGCGGTGTCCGGCCGATACTACTCTGCCTGTCAAACTGCAGCTGGAGAACGGGACCGATACCCGGTACGGAATCGATGAGAACCTCGCCTACCTGACTCCCAATATCTTCAAATGCCGGAAACCGGGGCGGCAGATCATCAACGTCGATACGGTGACATGGTACAGCGGCGGCACCGGCTGGCCGTCCGTCGCCACGGCCGGCTCGGTCACTTCGGCCAACGGCATGCCGTCCTTCCGTCACGGAAGCCGCCTGAACGCCCTGTTCGGCGACGGTCACGTGAAGACGCTGCGCGGTTATACTCACACGCTCCGTTATATCGTTACGGATACGGCGGTGATTTTCTAGTCCATTCAATCAACTTCAAGGATCAGATCCCCCTATGCGTTTCAGATACTCTTTTTTATTGCTTTTGTGTTCCGTTTTTCTGGTGGGAACGTTTTGCCGGGCCGCCGCGGTGAGCCGGGGCGGAGTCCCGCAGATGGCCATCGTCATTTCCGATGCGGCCTCGGCTCCCGAGAAAAACGCGGCGGAGGAGCTCCGGGCATACCTGAACCGGATCACCGGCGGGAACTTCACCGTCAGCCGGGAATCGCAGGCGTCGCCCTCCGCCGCCGGGTTCTACGTCGGGGCCACCCGGCGGTACGGCGAACTGTTCCCGGAACAGGCTCCGGCGGCGCTGCCGGACGAAACGGTGGTGCTGAAGCTACGCGGCAACCAGTGCTTCCTGCTCGGCGGAGGCTCGCGCGGAACGCTTTATGCGGTGTATTCTTTCCTTGAGAATCATTGTAACGTTCGCTGGTATACCCCGGAATTCGAGGTCGTCCCGGAGAACCGCAACTTGAGCGTCGATTTTCCGGATGTCACCGAGGCTCCGGGGATGGAGTACCGGGAACCCTGCCACATCGGTTTGAATTTTCTCGACACCCGATATTACAACACGGATCAGGTTCAACGCTTTGCGGTGCGGATGCGGAGCAATGGGTTCCTCACCCCGATCACTCCCGAATGGGGCGGACGGGACAAATGTCTCCCCGGCGGCTGGCCGGAGTTCCGTAAGATCGTCAATCCGGACGTCTATTTCGCCAAGCACCCCGAATGGTATGCCGAAATCAAGGGCAAGCGGGTGCCCGGGCAGCTTTGCCTGAGCAACCGGGAGATGGTGAAGACTCTGGCGGCGAACCTGATCAAGATGATCGACGCCGCTCCCGGCGTCAAGCATGTCTCCATCACCCAGAACGACACCGGCCGGGACGATTACTGTCACTGTTCCGAATGCATGAAGCTTCTGGAAGAGGAGGGGACCCAGTCCGGATTGCTGCTCCGGTGCGTCAACGAGGTCGCCGAGGAGGTGGAGAAGAAATATCCCGGCCTCTATGTCAATATGCTCGCTTACAGCTATACGCTGGCTTTCCCGAAAAAGGCCCGCCCGCGTCACAATGTGTCCATCCAGGTCTGCTGCCCCGGCGAAGCGGAGCGGTTCGATTCGGGGAATTCGGCCAACGCCCTGGACCTCAGCCAGAACCGGGGAGACAAGGATTTCGGCTCCACGCTGAAACAGTGGAGCGCCGTCTCGCCGAAACTCTATGCGTGGACCTATCAGATCAATTTCGGAGACGTTCTGCTGCCCATTCCGAATACGTTCAACCTCGGGCCGAATATCCGGACCCTGGCCGAAAATCGCGTATCGGGCGTTTTCGCGCAGGGGAACGCCTATGCGCCCATCGGGGATTTCGTCGAGTTGAAAGCATGGCTCACCGCTAAACTGCTCTGGAACCCCTATGCCGACGACAAGGCGCTGATTCAGGAATTTCTCGAGGCCTATTACGGCAAGGCGGCTCCGAAAATGCGCGAATACATGCAGCTGTTGGAGGACGATTATTCCCCGGCCCGTTTCACCCCTCACAACGCGTATGCCACACCGCCCAAACTGAAACCGTGGCTGACCCTCGACGCCATGAACCGGGCCACCGAACTCTTCGCCGAGGCGGAAGCCCTGGTCGCCGACAACCCGGTGATGCTGGAGCATGTGAAACGGGTGAAGATGTGCATCGACTTCCAATGGCTCTGCGGCTTCGACGATTATCGGGCGGAGGCGAAGGCGCGCGGCCGTAAATTCCTCGGCCCCGCGACGCTGAGAGGCGGGCTGGATGCATTCATCAAAGAGTGTCAGAAACGCAATGTGTGGCGTCTCTGCGAAGGCAACGGCAGTCTGAATATCCTCGGCAAAGCGTTGATCCGGAAAAACTGAGTTTGGTCTCAGGAACCGGACTGGGGGAAGAATCCGAGATACCAGCGCAGGATTTTCTCCCCCGCGAACATCCACGTCAGGCTGCCGGCGGCGAGGAACGGCCCGAGCGGAATTGCGACCCGCGACAGCGGCCGCCTGCGCCGTATCGCGCAGCCGACGCCGTAGAGCGTGCCGAGCAGCGAACCGGCCAGGACCGAGAAGAGCGCTCCCGGCAACCCGAGCAGGATTCCCGCGGCGGCGGCGAACTTGACGTCGCCCCAGCCGAGCACCTCGCGTTTGGTCAGGGCGCGCCCGACAACGGCGAAGATCGCCAGGAGTCCGCCGGCGACCGCGCCCGAGCCGAGCGCGAACACCCCGGAGAGCAGATGGCTCTTCACCCCCCACACCGACGGGAACGCGACCGAGAACGCCAGCCCGAGCAGCATCGCCGGGTAGGTGGTCGCATCCGGGATCAGCCGGTGTTCGAAATCGATCCAGATCGTGGTGACGCAGAGCATCGCCATGGTGAAATAAAGCAGAACGGTGAACGGCGGCTGCTGCGCCGCGCCGACTTTCAACAGCAGCAGCGCGAAGAGGATTCCGGTCAGCGCTTCGACGATCACGTAACGCGGTGAAATCGGCGCTTTGCAGCTCCGGCAGCGGCCGTGCAGGGCGAGCCAGCTCACCAGCGGGATGTTGTCGAACCAGCGGATCGGCGTGTTGCATTTCGGGCAGTGCGACGGGGCGGTCACCACCGATTCCCCCTGCGGCAGCCGCCAGATGCAGACGTTGAGGAAACTCCCGAGGCAGATTCCGAAGAGGAAACTCGACACCAGGAAGAACCCGACCACGCCGATGTCGTCGAATCCGGCGCGGGTCCACCAGTAATAATTGGAGCCGTCGGTCAGTCGCAGCAATGCGGTCATCATGTTTGTTTTCCTTCCATTCCGGCGCGCATCGCCTCGATCGGCGCGGGCAGCCCGGTCCAGATTTCAAATGATTTCGCCCCCTGATAGAGCAGCATCGCCGCTCCGCCCGCCGCCGGAAGTTCCGTTTCACGCGCGCGTTTCAACAGAGGAGTGTCAAGATAAATGGTGTCGAACACCGCAAGTTTCAGTCCGGAATGCAGCAGCCCGAGGTCGAACGGGGCGGCGTCGGTTTCGCGGAGGCCGAGGCTGGTCGCCTGAATCAGGAAGTCGGTGTCGGCGAACCAGCGCTCCAGCGTCTCCCGGTCGTCCGGCCGGGAGGTCTCGATCGAGAGGCCGGGGTTGGCCGCCCGCAGTTTCTCCGCCAGCTCTTCCGCCTTCTCCAGCGTCCGGTTGGCGATGCGGATGGATTTCACGCCGCATTCGGCGAGGTGAAAGCTGGTGGCGTGGGCCGCGCCGCCGCAGCCGATGAAGCAGATCGCGCTCCCGGCCAGGGGGCGGCCGAAACTCTCTTCGAGCGCTTTCTCCAGCCCGTAACCGTCGGTGCTGGTCCCGGAGAGGCGGCCGTCTTCCCCGACCGTCACTGTGTTGACGCTCGACGCGGCGAGCGCCTTGGGGTCAACCTCGTCGAGGTAGGGGATGATCGCCGCTTTGTGCGGCACCGTGCAGTTGAATCCGGCGAGCTCCCGCCGGGCGGATTCGACAAATTCTTCGAGCTCTTCCGGGCGGACGTGAATCTTGCGATAGGGCGAGCCGAGATGATGGAATTCGAATGCGGCGTTCTGCATTCCGGGAGAGCGGCTGTGCCCGACCGGATCTCCGATGACAGCGTAGTTTCTCATGGAAAATTTATCGTTTCGGACTGGACTTTTATTCATTGTGGCGTTAATATACATGATATCGTTGCGGAAGGCAACCGAAGAACCCGGAAAAATATCGTACTAAACCAAATCCGAAGAGAAAGAGCGATGAGAACACACTGGTTGAGAGTGCTGGCCCTCGGGCTGTTGATTCTTTATGTGACCGCCGGCTGCGAGGCCTTCAAGGAAGCCTGGGCAGAGGCGCTGGACCCCGAGACCGAAGTCACCGACGATCCCAAGAGCGAGGATTACAAGCGCAAATATGTGATCCACCTCAATTCGATCGTCAAATATCCGCGCGCCGGGGAACTCGAGCGCGAGATTACCACCTTCGACGGCAAGACGGTCTGGATCAACACCAACCAGCTGTTCAGCAGCAAGAATATCCGCGACGCGAAAGCGCTCGCCCGGCCCGGCAACCCCGACCTGTTCGACCTCCAGTTCAAGGTGGACCGTTTCGGCAAGCTCCAGTGGCAGCTGCTCTCCGGCAACCACGGCAGCGAACCGGTCGCGCTGGTGGTGGACGGCGTCTACTTCACCAGCTTCTATCCGGAACCGGCCGAGAACGAATCTTCCGACTGGATCACGCTGCGGGTCGGGATCAACCCGGTCACGGCGCGCGGCATCGCCCGCAACGCCAAAAAGAATTACATCAGTCTGAATCCGGATTCCTCCAACTGGTTCTGAGCCGGAGCACCGAGCAATGAGCAAGACGAAACGCGGATTTCCGTACCCGGCGGGAGTGATCGATGTGGGGGCGCATTCGACCCGCCTCGACCTCTTCGAAGTGGCCGCGGGCGGAAAAGTGACGCTGCTGGAAACGCTGGCGCGATCGGTCAACCTCGGGTATGACGTCTTCCGCCACGGTTCGGTTTCGCCGGAAAATCTTGCCACGCTCGGCTCGGTGATGGCCGATTTCTCCCGCAAGCTGGCCGAATACCGCGTCCGGAGCTGCCGGGTGGCGGCGACCAGCGCGATCCGCGAGGCGTTCAACCGCGAGCTGGTCATCAACCGGGTGCGCA